>NZ_JBGCCF010000004.1:0-231274 GCF_041262385.1 Lysinibacillus sp. RC46
GTGTACGCAACGATACTGCGGAATTTAAGCCTTTGGAGAGTCATACTAAATGGTAGTAGCTTTGGCGAAACCAGACTCGGAGAATAAGGAAGACACAAATACGAAAGTCGGAAGATATAAGTTGTGTCACAGTAGAGATGTTTACATTTTTTAAGAAATGTATATGTTTTTCGTATCGGCAGAAAATCATGTGGCGATTACAGGGATTATGGGCATTGGTCGCGAAAAGGCTAATAGCTTGTGTGGCAGTTTGGGAAGTAGTTTTATGTTGGAAGAATGGGGCTACCCAAATATTGGCGTTGTCATAGCCGATTGCCCGTCAGCAGGTCATGATGTCATTATGCTTGATTATCGTGCATGTGGTGCAGATGGTGAACCTGCTGTTGTACATGTAGACCAAGAGGCAGATTACTATATTACTTTCCTTGCGCCGAACTTTGCGACTTTTATTGTCGGATTGGTGAATGAGGAAGTATTCGATACATCAGAACAAGATAAACTTGACGATTTAGATATGGTGAAACATGTACCCTTCTCTCCTTTGTTACAGTCGTTATGTGAGAAAGCTGGAGAGGGAAATCGGATAGAAGCAGTTATTCGAGGTATTTGTACGCAAATTGTAGAGGACAAAGGCTATTTTGCTTTACATGCAGACGAGATATCCATGCTGATGTATGATATCCAATTTTGGTTGTACACTGGTGCTAATTCGAAGGTGACGCAAGCTCAATATTTAGCGGATTACAAGAATATCATTGCACTTGCACAAGGTTTCAGTACAGGAGGATATGCCCCAGACTTTGTTTCAAGTTGGTTAAATGAACGCATAAAGCAGGGGGAAATTGTAAGTCAAGAGGGGATATTAAGTTTTACAGCGGATAAGCTAGCTAGTCTACATGCTCAAATGGTGAATGAAGAACTAAAACCTTTTTGTTGGCTAGAACATGATAGTGGAAATATTTCGTTCCTGTTAGAAGTAGGCATTTATAAACAGGAATTGTTTGAAACACGGGCAGACGAAGGATTCCAAGGTAACGGCTACGATTGGTGCTCGCTTGCGGATGTGTATTTGCAAGAGAAGTTACCAGAGCTAGAAGGCATTGTACGTTTCGACCCAGAAGCAGATATGTTCTGTGCGTATGCCAGCGAAAAGGACGTATTGTTGCGATTCGCTGTTGGATTTAAAAAAGCTTGTGAAAATGATGAAAAGATACAGGATTTATTTTCCAGGGCGATATTGGATAAATAGAGGGGGAAAAGAACTGGTTTTACTTGGAGATTATTGAAGGATAGTAGAGTTAAAGGAGGAGTTTAAGATGAAAGAAATCAATTATTTAAAGGGTATGTATCAAGATAGTTATTATCCTAAATTTTTAGTAGATAAAATTAAAGGTATATTGGAGCAAATTGTCCGCTATTTAGAGCAAGGTCCCCATTCATTAGAAGATATACAAGTAAAATTTGATGAAATTACATGTGCGATAAATGATTTAGAAGACGAATTCTTAGAACATGACAGTGAAATTGAAACTGTTGCACGAGATAGTATTGCATTAACTGTTATTGATATATTGGATGTATACAACGTGAAGCTTGATATTGAAGACGCATTAAGAGAACGTGAATGGTAGTGAGTTATGTTTAAATAACTGTTACGATGCTACCCAATACACTATATTATAAAGGCTTTTAAAGAGGGATTTTTTACTAATTAGAAACTCAAGATAAAGGGGAATGGCCTATGCAAGATATTCGACCAACGTCACGCTGGCGCAATGCTAAAAGAGAAGAAGAGGAAGAATTTACTGCTGGATTGATTGAGAAAGATGACTGTATTTACGCGGAATTGTTTCCAGATAGTTTTATTCATCAGACGGAAATGGTGCTAGAGCAGTATGCAGCATCCATTGCGAAACTGCCAAATCAGCCAGATAGCTATCCTGCAATTATGAAATCTATTGAAACGGTAGTACTTGCCCTAAATGAGATTAATGAGGTAGGTGGAGGCGGATTAATTGAAACTGAAGAACGAGAGGAGCTTTGCGACTATTTTGACCAAGTGCTGATTCGTTGTGGATTTGATATTGATGACCTTACTAAAAGTCAGAATCTTGGACGTTATGAGTTAACAGATGATTGGCGTGAGTGGTAATTAGAGGGAGGTATTCGTTTTGCTTGAATTGACGAGTGCGATATGGGGAAATCTGACAGGACCAAAGGGCTCTGGAGAGGATGTGCAGTTAGATGAAAAAAGCTTTTACATATCAAGACGAAAAATCAAATAAATTTTGGACAATTGATTATTTTGGGATGACAATATGTGTGCATTACGGAAAAAATGGAACGATCGGGAAGTATGATATGAAAGAATTTGAGTCACAAGAAATTTGTGAAAAAGAAGCCCAAAAGTTAATAGCTAGTAAAATAAAAAAAGGCTATCAAGAAAATCCTACATTTGATTTTGATAATTGTCTTTACTTTGATATAGGGGAATATGGTCCACATCCAAAAACGTCACACCCACGTTTTGTCGCCCATTTCACAGAAGAATTTTATTATGATTGTGGTGATGAAGAAGCACCTTTTGGTAGTGATGAAGGGTCTGATACACTTTATGAAATGGAAGAAGGCATAAGAAAGAAGCGCATCAATGACTTTGCTACTTTCCCGAAACATTTAATAGAGAATATATGGGGAATGCATTATATATCAGTTGACACATTGGATGAAAAAGCTGTGCGTGATATGGCAAAAGAGCATGAAATGGATATGATGCAAAGTGACATGATTACCTATGCAACAGCCTTTGGTCAAATCAAAATTACTGGGAAACTAGATTCAGCTTTGAAGAAGAATGCACTTTTAGCATTGAAGCGTTTTGCTATCATGTATTCTGATGGACAATTAACAGCAACGCAGCAGACAATGTATAATGATTTACTTGCGTTTTAAATTGAAATCAACAAGAAAAAGACGGATTTTAGCTCAATATGTGACGGAAGTAATTGATGAAGATTATCAAAAATATTTGTTAAAGACTCTCAGTATGGTAGCTGTTGAGGAAATAACAAACGAAGCATTGATTGATGTGTTGCAACCGAGATGTATTCGGATTAGTACGAACGAATCAACAGCATCAACTCGACTGTGTTTTTGATTTTTCTCTGGATGAAAATTATAATTTGTTCTAACATGCATGATTAGGGAAAGAACATATTCAACCTTCCCTAATCATTTTAGTAGGTATTACTAGAGCAAGATGGAATTTTTTTGCATTACTATCCAAGCATTATAGTAATTTTATACAGAAAATTTAGCTAGCAAACTAGATAATACTTTATTGAAATTTGCTCCGAACTTTGGGTTTACTTGGGCTATTGCATTTTCGTCGCTTTCATATAGATGAGAAGTAATCTTTGCGAAAGCTTTAGGGTTATTAATATTGAACTTAGCTACATGCAATTCGATCCAACTACTAATAATGTGCATTTGCTTTAACTCATCAGTTTCTTGGGCTAGAGCTTTTAAAAGAATATCGCTTTGCTCCATAAACTCATCAAATTCATCCTTCGAAATAGTTGGTAGATTAAGAAACTCCTTCTCGCCCCAAACCTCTTTTATAGAGGTGAAATTTTCAGCGCTAAGTTGGTTTGCTAGTTGCTCTTTGTCTTTAACTTCAGAAGGCATTTTATTGCCCAATACTTTTTTAAATACTTCAAAATCCATAACTTTCTCTCCTTTGAGAATAGAATCTATCAAGGAAATTATACTTTCAAGTCCTTCTTTCTTTTGTAACATGAGCGTACGTTGCCTTGATAGTTTAGTTTGATAATCAGAAGTAGGATCATTTAGCAATAACTTAATTTCATTCAAAGAGAATCCCAGTTCCTTATAGAATAAAATTTGCTGCAGCTTAATTAGTGCCACTGAATCATATTGTCGATATCCGGATAGCGTATAATTTGAAGGCTTCAATAAATCAATTATGTCATAATATTGCAAGGTTCTAACTGAAACCCCCGTTAAATTCGAAATTTCTTTAATTGTTTTCACTAATAATCACCCCTGATATCTAGAATATAAAGTATTACGTTACGTAGTAGTCAACTACAGAGAATAAATTTTTATGGATTAAATAAGACAAATCGAATGATCTAATTTCGGTTTGTTTTTTTATTGAAAACAAAAAAATCGAGTGATCAAATAGGCTTAGACTGTTAGTGTTACTACAAGTACGCGAGGAATCCAAACCTAACACAAATTCCAATGCATTTTCTAAAATGATTATATAGCAAAATGGATTTTAATTAATGTTAAGAGTATAAAACTATTGCCATTATCTCAAAATAAAAATTGACTGGACACTAAATGGTGTCATATAATTAAGACACCATTTAGTGTCCAATTCATAAGGGGGAGGGCGATTTTGAGCGAAAAGACTCAAGACCGTGATATTTATGCTGCTATTGCTGATCCAACAAGACGCCAATTAATACGCTTGTTGGCAGATGCGGAAGAATTACCTCTTCACGAATTAACGTCTCAATTTCAAATGGGGCGTACAGCAGTTTCTAAGCATTTGGCTATCCTTAAAGATGCTGATCTCGTAATTGCTCGAAGGGTTGGTAGAGAAACGAGGTATCGTTTGAATGCCAGTCCGTTAAAGGAAATTCAAGATTGGGTATCGTATTACGAAGGATTCTGGAAAGAAAGAATGGCTATATTAAATCTTTTATTGGAGGAAGAAAAATGAAAGCAGATGTATCTTTAGATTATCAATTTACAAGTTCAATTGAGAAAGTTTGGAACGCATTAACGGATTCAGACACTCTTGCAAAATGGATATGGAAAAATGACTTTAAACCAATCGTAGGACATAAATTCCAATTCCGAGCTGAGCCAAATGAATGGTGGGATGGAATTGTCAATTGCGAGGTACTTAAAGTAGAAGAACCTCATACATTATCTTACACTTGGGCAAGTGCCGGAGAAACTACTACTGTGACATGGACGTTGACAGAAGGTTCAGATGGAACTACACATTTACATCTTGATCAAAGCGGATTCAGTGAAGCAACAAAAGCTCGTCAAGGAGCAATCGAAGGAGCTAAATACGCTTGGATTAACAATGGTAATCAGCTCGAAAAAGTGTTAGCAGAACTGTAAAAATATTTCTTCATTAGGATACCTGCTTTTCAAGATCAAAAGCAGGTATCCAATAGGAAATGAATAAAATAAACCGTTCTTCAACAATTAGACGCTTTCGGAACACGGAAAGCGTCATTTTTTTAACTTCTTTCAGCAAAGGCTGAAAGAAGTTAAAGCCTCCGGCGGATGTCACGGAATCGGAAAGGAGTACTTTGTGCTTGCACAAAGCTGATTCCGGACGCAATTATGCCGAGGCATAATTGATTGGCATGTCATAAACATAACAAATCCAGTAGTAGTTGTGCTAACATGACAATACTAGATGGAATGGAGAGAATATCCGATGAAAATAAATCAATTAATTGCTAACAATATAAACCGCTTAGATGTCGACTTGTCGGAAGATCAATCATTAGGAATTGCTGGATTGTCCGGCTCTGGCAAAACTACATTTTGTCAAACAATTGGTGAAGAATCTAAGAAACGTCTTGTTTCTTTATTGCCAAAGGCTGAATATCAGTATTTGTTTCCCGATATTATGGAAACGAATTTCAGTGCCATTAAGATGGAAGAAATGCCTTTAGTCCTTTTTCTCGGGAAATCATCAATTTCTACTAATCCACGTTCAACGGTCGGTACGCATACAGGCGTTTTTAAAGAGGTTCGTGAAAAGCTGGCAGATCAGTTTGATCTTTCGCCAGAGGTTTTTTCCTTTAATAATGCATTAGGCTGGTGTCCTGCATGTAAAGGACGTGGAACAACTAAAAATGTCGAATGCAAAAAGTGTGAGGGCAAGCGTTACAGTCCGGAAGTTGAGCAATATAAGCTAGAATTATGGAATCAGCCACATAGTATTTCGGATATTAACAATTTAAGTATTGAAGCGATTTATTCCCTTTCAGAAGAATTAAATATTAGCGAAGAGAGACAACATATTCTTGAAAATATTATCAATATGAATATTGGTTACTTAACAATAAATAGGATCATGGGCACTTTATCAGGCGGGGAATTAACACGACTTTACTTAGCAGAATTTATGGCTTCTAGTGAAAATACCGTAATTATTATTGATGAAATTTCTGTTGGTCTTGATCACCAAACGCTGTTGAAAATTTTACAACAAATTAAACAATTGGGCTATAAAAACCAAATTTGGCTAATTGATCATTCTGATACGGTACTCGATACATCGGATGAGCAACTATTCTTCGGGCCAGGTAGTGGGAAATACGGCGGTAGAATCGTCGAAGAATCACCGCGTCCAGAGCCAATTCATTGTGAACGAAATCAGGCAGTACCTACAGATTATTATCAATTTCATGATCTTTACTGCCGTAATATTGAAATGGCTGACATTCAAATTCCTAAAAATAGACTAGTAACCGTTACAGGTGAGTCTGGCTGTGGGAAATCGACCCTTGTCAATGAGTGTATCTCTAAGGATTTCTTAAAACGATATCCAAAAGATAAACTGGTTATGGTAGGACAAGACCGTAACCAATCGATTACTAGTCGATCAACTGTTGCAACGTTTCTTGATATTAAAAAGAAAATGACGAAATACAGTGACGACATAGATGATATTTTCCAACGTTCCATTGAAGACATTATTGAGGAGCTTCCAAATGAAGACATCGCTCATAAACGCTTAAGTTTACTAATCAAACTTGGGCTCGGTTATTTAACGTTGGAAAGAAAAACACAATCTTTATCGACAGGTGAATTTCAATGTGTTCATTTAGTTTCAGAGCTGTTTTCGAACGCAAGAAACCCCCATACGCTATTTATTTTTGACGAGCCTTCAAAAGGTTTATCACAAAATATTTTAAATCAATTCATTGATAGTGTCAGGGACATTCTGCAAGATGAATCCGTTTCTATTATGATGATTGAGCATAATGCTTATATGATAGAAAGCTCTGATTTTATCGTTGATTTTGGGAAGAGACAGCAGGAACCTGTTCGACATCTTGATGTTGTCAGTCAAGATGATTATTTCAGTCAGCATAACAGTATAAATACTGATCCTTCATTGCAAATATCTTCAGCACTTGATTCAAAAAAAGGCATGCATTATTTAGAAAAAAATCATATTAGCTATTTTAAAAATGCCGAAAACATCTATAAAGGTGGTATTTTAAAAAGCTTGTCATCAATGGCCCGTTTAATTTATGGTGAGTATGAATCCGCAACAATCGCACCTGTCGTCGCCATTGATCTAGAAAGACACTTGTATAGTCAGTATAGTTTTTTATATGAAATCGGTGGACTGATTAACCATATCGTGGCTGCACATCCGACGAATAAAGATACGAGAAGCTTCGATTTCTTCAGCCAAGAAAATCATTGCCCTAGCTGTTCTGGCCGCCTGGAAATTGAAAAATTTGATTTCGATATCGTCATACAAGACAAAACAGTGCCATTCTGGGATGGCTTATTACATCCAGACGTGATGGAAGTATTAAAATATTATCAATATCCGAAATTACAATTCCTTTTTGATGAGATCAAGAATGAACTGGGTCAAGATATTAGTAAAAGCTACAATGAGATGACAACGGAAGAAAGACATACCTTCCTATATGGTTATTGGGAAAAATCATTTTATGATAAAGCAAGTAAGTCCTCAAAAAAATGGGAAGGTTTTAATTTTATCCTTGGACGTTATATCGTTATTTCGAAATCAATTATTAAAGAGCAAATGAAAGAATCAAAAGAAATGATTGCCTGTCCAATTTGTCAAGGTGCGGTGCTAAACCATAAGAAAAAACTAACGTTTGAAGACACTGATATTCGCGAGATAATACATCAACCTATCGATCAAGTCATAAAAACTGTAGGGAACTTACCAGAGCTTGAAAAACTAAAAGCAATTGTAGGCGGCGATTTGACTCTTACGGAAGATGTCTCTTTACTTCCTAGAGAAACGCAAGTATCGTTGAAAATGCTTGAATTAGATCTAGCAAGCTTTGCCGGTTATGAAATAGTACTAAATAATGTTTTACCATTCTGGGACAAAATTAAAGACAATATCGAAGCAATAAGCAGCAAAAATCTCCTAACAATTTGTGATTTTGCCAATATTGACGAAACGAGAGAAACTATCATTGACCAATATTTCACTAATGGAAAATACAAAAAACTAACGTACGTCTATGAAGCATTTGGCTACAAAAAAATTGTGACACAAATTAATAAAATTAAAGCAAGTCATAAATGTCCATTCTGTAATGGGAAGAAAGTCATTTCAGAAGACAATCTCCATGATGGCGTCTATAAATTATCCGTACCATGTGTTAGTTGCTCTGCAAGTGGTATCAATGATGCAGGACGTAAGGAAATTGTCGATGGTGTAGACGTGCAAACATGGCTAACGGGCAAAGTCAATGACGTTGTCGCTGAAAGTTTAATCACGGAGGCTGTTGCAGATATTCCAATTTTCAACCGTATTCGTGAATTGAATAAACGAGATATGATGGCAATTTACCAATGCCTTGAGCAAAACAATTAGATCAAGCCTCTTTGAAAACTCATGTGCAATTGCATATGAGTTTTCATGTTATTCTAGGAGGAGCTTATAAAAAGTCATTAGAAATTAAAGGGGAAAGATATGCATGGCAGAATTAATAGATTGGAAAAATAATGCTCGAGGGCATAAATTCATAGCTTCTTTTAGCGGGGGAAAGGATAGTGTCTTAGCTTTATATAAAGCAATGAAGGTTGGAGAAGCGCTTGGATTAATCGTCATGTTGGAGGAAGAAGGCGAACGTTCAAGATCCCATGGAATGCCTCCGGAACTTATACGTGCTCAAGCTAAATCGATAGGTTTACCTGTTTATACTGCAGCAGCAAGCTGGACAGAATATGAAAAAATATTTATGCGCCTTTTAGAAAAAGCTAAAAATCAAGGGGCAGAAGTGTTAATAACAGGAGACTTAGATATGCCTGAACATGGTTGCTGGCATGACAAGGTTACGAAGAATGCTGGATTAAAACTAGGCATGCCTTTATGGGAGATGGATCATCGTGAAGCTGTTGAAGAGTTCATAAACCTAGGATTTGTTACAATCATTGTAACTGTTAATTTATCTTTGGGCATGCGCGAGGAAGATTTAGGACGGACGTTAACCCTTGAATACATAAAGGAGCTTGAATCTCGTGGTATTGACCCTTGCGGAGAAGGTGGAGAGTTCCATACTACAGTATTAGATGGGCCAATTTTCAAACAACCTGTCCCAGTTCGTAAATGTGAGATTATTAGAAATGGAGAATATGCGTTTTTACCTTTAGAACTAGATCATTAACTAAATCATACAGATACGTGCAAAAGAGTATAGTTGTAAATAGCGGAATAAAAAACAGAGAATAACATGGGGGCATCATCTATCTATTTGAGGTGGGGTCTCATGTTATTTTTTTGTTTGCTTGCAAAGAATGTTTTAATGTTGGTCTAACTATATGCAGTTGGGTATCAATAAGGTTTCTTCGTTATCATCCGTATCATTAACGAACATAAGTAGTAGAAATGCAATTCCACCATCAGCTGAAAACGTCGCTAATTAAATAAAACACGACCAATATCTTCAACCGACTGTATGATAAGAGGTTTTCTTACTATCTCAAAAACGACACTCAGTGCCCCTTCAGATGCGACTCAATACTTAACTTTGATTTAAGAAACTATTAAAAGGGTCACCGGAGGATTGTGACCCTTTGTAAATATTCGAAGGGAAAGGATAACTTTATATTATCCTGAAAATTATGGGATAGATGGCGGTATTGGGTATTAATAGAATCCGATGAAGCTAGTGCCGACAATAATCAATAGAATGAATAGTACAACGATTAGCGCAAATGCTGAACCAGTACCGTAGCCGCCGCCATTACCGCAGTATTCAGACATAGTTATTACCTCCTTTCTACAATCTATAATATGAATAGTTGTTAAAAGGAACTGCGATATTTATCTACTCATTGAATATAAATTTTTAAAAAATCTTCCCATAGCAGTTGTTCTGTCAATTTAATCTTGCAGGGATACAAAATGAATATCTTTTGCTTCAAAATCTTCCTTGATTTCAATTAAACGCTTCGTTTTTCGACAATTGCATCAAGCTGAAGTGATTACGACTGATCTTGCGTATTACCAGGCGCATATCTAAATTTCAAATCTTCCTTTCTTTATTCCTTAACTATGTAAAAAAGAGGGAATTAACGTATATATTAACCATTTGATTTTAGTTATATTAGTAAATTAACAATTTACTTAAGCAATGGCGCAAGATTGTTAAATAACACTCACTAATGTTCCATAATGTGATAAAATGGGAATGTATGTTTGATTATTACTGAATAGTTAAAATTTAAGGGGGAGAAATAAATGGGCGAAACAAAGTATAGCCAAGTTTGGAACTTAGATAGTCTGTTCCAGGGCGGAAGTAAATCATCTCAATTACATGAACATATAAGATATTTAGAAAAAGAAATTTCTGAATTTGAAGAAAAAACAAATTCCTTTAATGTTCCACAAAAAATAAATGAATCAATTAATGTTGCGGTTTTAGTTGACTACATAGGAGATATTCGAACTAATGTATCTCAAGCAAATTCTTTTATAACCTGCCTTCTTGCCCAAAATCCAAAAGATCAGGATGCTATAATTCTGCAAGGGAAAATTACGATCATAAATACTCGTTTTGAATCTGCATTGAAAAAAGTGAAAAACACTCTGGTAAAAATTGATACCCATTTGTGGAAAGATCTACTGAATACTGATGTTTTAGCAAACTTTAAGTTTATACTGAATGAATGGCGTGAAGATGGTGAGACAACCCTTTCAGTTGGAGAACAAAATTTAGTATCGGACCTCATGGTAGATGGATATCATGCTTGGGGGCAATTTTATAATTCTTTTATGAGTACTATTACGATAAAAGTTCAAATAAATGGAGAACAAAAAAATTTATCTGTAGGTCAAGCTATCAACTTACGTTCACATCCTAATGAAGATGTTCGTAAAGAAGCCCATAATGCTTTAGAACATACATGGAAAGAGAATGAAGAACTATTTGCGAAAATATTAAATCATTTTGCAGGTTTTCGATTACAAGTTTACAAGAAGTGTGGCGTGGATAATGTAATACAAGAATCTTTAATTAAAAATCGTATGAAGGAGGAAACGCTTCATGCGATGTGGTCTGTAGTTAATAAATATAAAAAACCTTTCGCTGACTACCTACATCAAAAAGCAAAAATAAATGGCTATAAAAAGATGCAATCCTTTAACTTTTGGGCACCTATTACAACAAAAAGTCAAAAAATAGAATACGAAGATGCTGTTGATTTTATTTTGGAGCATTTCAGTGAATTCGGAACAGAATTAGAAAATTTCTCTAGAAAGGCATTTAGTGAAGGATGGATAGAAGCTGAAGATCGTGCAAATAAGTCGGCTGTTGCATTTTGTTCAGGTTTTCCACTTTCGAAAGAATCAAGAGTTTTCATGACATTTGGCGGTACAATTACAAATGTATTAACACTTGCGCATGAATTAGGACATGCCTTCCATAACGATGCAATGAAATCTATTAATGGAGTGAATAAACAATATCCAATGAGCATTGCTGAAACTGCTTCAACGTTTTCAGAGATGATTATATTAGATGCGGCAATGCAAAAAGCTAAATCTACTAATGAAAAATTATTTTTACTTGATGAGAAATTAAAGCGTAGTGTTATGAATTTCATGAATATTCATTCTAGGTTTTTATTTGAAAAGAAATTTTATGAAGAACGTAAAGAAGGAATTGTTTCAGCATCACGCTTAAACGAAATTATGCAAGAAGCAATAGATGAAGGATATGATGGTTCTCTTGATAATCCTTCACTGCATTCATGGATCTGGACACCACATTATTATATTACACAATCTCCTTTTTATAATTTTCCATATTCATTCGGATATTTGTTTGCATTGAGCATATTTGCAAAAGCAAAAGAAAAAGGTAAAGAATTTGAAAGATGTTATTTGGATTTACTTCGTGATTCAGGGTGTATGTGCACAGAAGATTTAGTGATGAAACATTTAGGTGAAGATATCACTTCGGAAGCTTTTTGGAAAAAAGGAATTGAATTATGCGTTAAAGATGTGGATGAATTTATCAAATTAAGTAGTGAGTATAACAATATTTAAAGATGACGAAATCTTAATGATAAAAGAAAATAAACCAACCGCCATTGGTAAGTGGACTTTCAGTGGACTTATTGAATATGGTGAAAACATGATGTGAACGATGGAACGTGCCTGGTAGCAGAGAATGTACATTCAATCATTATTTTAAATAAACAATTAGGTGAACAAATCATATTTTATTATTGCGGGTTACCATTTGGGGTCTCGCCAACCAAATGATATATATATCCCACATTTTGTGAATTTCAACAAAACGAAAGCCAATTTCCTGTACGCAAAGAAGTTGGCTTTGTTTGTTGTATTTTGAGTAATTTTTCAATTTAAACGTCTTATTTTTTTACATGAATCAATTTCATAAATCATATTTTCCAAGAGCTTAGACTACTCCTATTAAGAAAACTTACGTTTTTTAAAATTATGCTGCTTGAGTTTGTGATTCTAATAAAGCATTGAGACGATCTACTGCTAATTTGCAGGCATTATAAATAAACGTCACCAGGTGGAAATGAAGTTTTGCTTTTCTTCCTGTTTTGTGACGGACATTGTTCAACTGAAAATATTGCTTTAAGTATGCATTTACACGTTCAACGGCTGTGCGTTCTTTATATAGTTGTTTCCAAAGTTCAGAGCCTCGTGCTGGATACGTGAATTTTCGTATATCTGTGTCACATTTGATTTTGAAAACCTTCTGACAAAGGGAATCATTACGTAACGGACAGGTTGCACATTCCTTTGGCCTTGTGAATTTTAGTGTTCGGTACTTCTCATCGAAGCTATCATAACAGTAGCTGTGTTCACGTACACAGGTCGGTCTGAAATGTTCATCAAAGCCAAGGTACTCGCCTTCATTGCGGACATTATATGGAATAACTGCACGCATTTGATACGTATGTAATTGACTGTAAATGGGCTCGTAATCATACCCTGCATCCAAAATAGCGGTCGTAAAATGCCCTGGAAATAGGTTTTCTGCTTTCTTTAAAAGAGGGATCGCTGCTTTACTATCCGACAAATTGGCAGATGTCATGAGGCGTCCAACAATATATTGACTCTTTGTGGCCACCGCGAGATGTCCCTTAAAGCCAAACCAAAACGTGTTTTTGCCATCACTGTTCTTTTTAATGCCCCAATTCGGTTCGATGGGCGCATCTTGCCACAATGTTTCTAGTGATGTATCGAGCTGGTCCTTGATCTCTTTTTCATAAGTTGACTGGTTGGCTTTGATTTCTGCTTGTTCCGTAAGCCAAGCCTCGCGTTCTTCTTTTGATTTTCGTCCACGTTTTTTTGGTGGTACAGGCTCTTTTTTCTCCGAGGGCTTTGCCGCATCACGTGACTCAAAATGTGTGGCATCAATCGCGAGGTGTTCATCATAAAGAAAACCTTCTATAAAGGCAGTTTGAATCAATGTATCTTGCATGTGGTCGAGAACATCTGATTGACTGATGACATCGATCATACGCGAATAGGACGCTTCAGATGGAACCACGTCTGAAACGAGAAAACCGCAATCGAATCGAAATAAAGGATCATTGACCAAACGTTTGATTAAATCCTTGATCGTCGGAATCCGTTCGACAATACGAATAATGAGTGATTGTATCATCGCACCGTAATTTAATTCACGTGGGGCACCACGTAACGTCTTTTTGGAAAACAGCTGAAATATAGGTTGCACGTCGAAAGTGGCAAAAATAGCATCAAATCGACGTGAACTTTCCATTTCCAATAATTCTTGGATGCCAAATAGGCTCATTTGTTTTACAATAGTCATAGGGCATTCACCTCATTCAGTATGTTAGTTTAGACGCTACCATTATACCGAATTGGGGAGGTGCCCGTTTTTTATTGTTTTAGAACCCTTGATACTAAAGAGATTAGAATTATGAAATTAACTCACATATAAAAAGTCATGCTTTGAACAAAAAAAGATTGATTTCGATCCTTCTTATTTCGCTAGTGTCCGCGTTAACGAAAAAATTTAGAATGAAATTAATTAGGTTTAATGTATTCTCCTGTGGAAGCATTAAAGCCCGCTGCTTCCAATTTTGTTTGGTCACTATTCCAACCTATCACTATTAGAAGGGTAACATTTCTCTCTATATCTTTTCTAAGCATAAAATTATAGCCTTTAGCCCAATCTTTACCTGGATAAATACCGCCAATTTTTATGGCTTTTTGAAGCAATTCAGGTGAATCATACTTAATATCTTTCATTTGTATAAACTCTTTTTTAGGGTAAGGAGAAGTACCATCACTCGTTAAATCATTTGTATCATCTATTTTTCCGTCATGAATGGTTACTAAAAAAGCCTTATTAGTTTCTGGCACTCCAAATAAAATATTCCAATGCTTTCTTTTGCCGTTACTTCCGATTGACTTTCCAGGCTTATCTAAATCAATATTTATTGCATCTTTTAATTGAGCATTTTTATTCCATTTCAATGCAGGCGGATAGGCTAATTCAATCGCTTGTTTTATTGATAATTCTTGCTGTTCATCGGCTTCAAATGTATCTTTTGTTAATTGTAGAGAACTAGCAGATACTATCTCAACAGCATCAATTGGAACTAATAAAAGTAAGACAACAAAAACAATTCTTTTCATTTTCTCAAGCCCTTTTTAGGTGTATTGTTTCCAAAACTTATTCAAATATTCTGCGTCGTTAGTAAAAAACATTTGTCGAACAATTCCCATGGCAAAAAGGGATATACTGGATTTTATAGAATAGTATTAACCAACCTAAATTTTTTAATCAGGAGTGAGGAAATTGGAAGTTACTGAAGAGCAAAAGTCATTATTCAGTAGAATTGGCTATCTCTATTTACCAGCTAATAATATCGATGAAACAATTGAATGGTACCAGAATAAGCTAGGATTTAAGCTTAAAGCACCAAAATTTCAGGATGATATTGGTTATGTGGCAGTATTAACACCGCCAGAAGGATATGTTGTATTACTCCTTGTAGAAACAAAGGATCATACAACAGCAGATTTTTTACGCGATGGTCGCCTGTATCAAACTTTTACGTTGAATTGTCCAGATCTTGAATATACACATCAATCATTAAAGGCTAACGGTATAGAAGTTATCGAGATTATGATGCGTGGAGAAAATGCTAAATATTTTGTCTTTACCGACCCATCAGGTAATCATATCGAGGCTGCTTGGTCTGTATGGGACTGAATGACAAAAATAGGTGCTTTAGTACAAGAAGAATGATTAGACTTTATGTTTAATCATTCAAAAAGATAGTTGCTATTCAACTAACGGTCTGTTTAGTGGAACAAGATATAAAACTTTTGATGATAAAATTAGTCAATTGTAAAGGCTGTATTCTAAAAGAATGTTGCTATACAACTCCCATGAAAGAACGTAATAATCTTTCATTTTCTGTGGTGAAATGTTGATTTTTGCGCTACATAGATGGCTAACGGGGGAGGTTAGTGGAAGAAGGGCCATTGTAATAATGTGTAGAAATAAACAAATATAACTAATTCTAAACAGGAGGTATTATGAAGGATATTAGTTTATGTGTTAAAGAGTTGGATGTCCATTATTACGAATTAGGAAAGAACACTAAACCCACAATAGTCTGTTTACACGGACTTGGAAATAGTGGGGCAGTCTTTTCTGAGTTAGCTGAATACCTAGAAGATGATTTTCATATATTATCTTTTGATAATCCAGGTCACGGAGGCACATCTCCTTTTGTAAATGAAGATGGTTATCTATTTTCAAGTCTTGCAAAATGGTATAACGATGTATTCGAACGAGTCTTAAAAGAACCCTTTTATATTTTGGGCCATTCTTGGGGAGCTGATATAGCTTTACACTATGCTAAAATGTACCCTAAAAAAATTAAAGGGGTTATCTTACTTGATGGTGGCTATACGTTTCCAGATTTCCAAGAAGATATGACCTTTTCTAAAGTATATGATGGGTGGAATGATTATATGGAGCATTCCTCGGTTTTTGACACTTGGGCTGATGTAATCGGGGAGTACCAACAATATACTGACCGATGGAATGAAAAAATTGAACAAATGGTTCAAACACTTTTTAATAAAAGAGAAAAATATGAACTTATTACTTCAAAGTTTACTGTATTATCTATTATTAAAGCATTTTTTAGAGAAAGTTTTACAACAGCTTATCCATACATAAAATCACCATTGATTCTTATCCACGCAACTCTTCCCAAAGAGTTAATAAACGCTAGAAGAACTGGAATCAACAAATTAAAACAGCATATAGAAAATGTCACCATTGTTTCAATGGAAGCAACTGATCATATGGTTCATTGGGATAACCCTAAAAAAGTAGCTAATGAAATTCATAACTGGGTATCTAAATGTTGAGCTACGTGGCGATTGCAAAAAAATATTACACCAATTGAAGTGAACGGAACCTCGGAAATTGGGGACGTTGTGGTCATTTCTTTAATAGTAGCCTCATTTCTAGCTGCATTTTTTAGCCAAAAGGGCAAGTTGAGAATTTTTTCTTTAATTGTTTCCGCGATTCCAGTGCTTTTTCTACTAGGATTGATTTTACTACCGATATTTTATTTGTTAGAGCAATAATCGGATACGTTCTTTGTAAAAAGATGGTGAAGTTATTGCACTTCAACTAACGAATGCTTTAATTATAAGAAGATTGGGGAAAAGATAAAATATTTCCGAAATAAAGGTTATCTATTTGTTGCTTGAACACCAATAAAAATTGTTAAAAAGAGTGGTGATAAAGTGGAGAATGTAAATCAAAATAAGCGTATTCTTTATGCGGTTTTCGAGCATGATATTCAATTGCCAATCCTAGATATTACTCATCCCCTTTTCAACGCAAGTATTGATGAACAGGCGTATCATTTGAGCTGTCTTAAGTCAGCCAAGAGCATTGAATCATTAAAAAAGATGCCTGGCTTTATCCGCAACATCTTTCTGACTACTCCCACAGATAAGCAGTGGGGTTCTTATGTACTTAAGAGAAGCGTTACAAAGCTCTCCACAGATGGTGTTGCCATGTCCTGTGTACAACATCTTTGATTTATCTTCTGTTCCATAAGACTTTCTTATTTACACAACCGATGTTGTACAAGACCAGGACTAAGATTCCTGGTCTTATTATGTTAGTCATTACTATAAGGTTTTTATTATATTCAGAAAATAAAATTGACGTGAACATTTGAGCATGTTATGTTTAATACTAATTTCATAGCAATCATTACAAGTTTGAATGAAGAAAAGCTTTCATTCAATTAAAAGGAAAATGGGTGTAAATCCCATGCTGTCCCGCAGCTGTAAATGAGGAGTTTTGTTTAGATTACCACTGAGTGAATACTTGGGAAGGTGAAGCAAAATCATGATTCATGAGCCAGAATGCCTGCTTGTAAGGAGATTCATTGATGATCTACGAAAGATAGGGAGATGGATGGGGGCTTACTCACAGTAAGTTATTCTGTCCTTATTCTTTTGGAATAAGGTTTTTTTTATGCCTTTTTTCACTCTGTAGATTCTTCATTTAGTGCACCACAAACAAAGATAGGAGACAGAAAATGAGATTGACAAAGTACTTACTTCCTTTCATGCTTGTTATGATGTTCAGTTTACTTACTGGCTGTACAAGCACTGAAAAGGAAGAGACAGCAACGAAACAACAGACTGACGAAAAAATGATAACGATTGGATGGCCATTAGATGTAGGTCCATTAAATCCCCATACATATTTACCAAATCAAATGACAGCACAAGCGATGGTCTATGAATCATTGGTTGAATATAACGATGACGGAACAATTACGCCGAAACTAGCAGAAAGTTGGGACATCTCAAAGGACAAAACTTCTTATGTTTTCCATTTAAGAAAAGATGTCAAGTATTCTGACGGAACGGCTTTTAATGCAGACAATGTGATTCGTAACTTTCATGCAGTTTTAGCAAATCGTGATATGCATTCTTGGATGGGCATGGTTAATCATATTAAAGAGGTTGTGAAAGTGGATGACTTTACAATTCGTTTGCAATTGGATGAACCCTATTACCCTGTCTTAAACGAACTTGCCTTCGTAAGACCTTTCCGTTTTTTAGGTGATAATGGATTCCCTAATGGTGATGCGACAAAAGATTCAATCAAAGCACCAATTGGGACAGGCCCATGGGTATTAACAGATTACAAAAAGGATGAATATGCTTTATTTAGTCGCAACGAAAACTACTGGGGAGAAAAACCTCTTGTAGAACAAATAAAAGTAAAAATTATCCCTGATTCAGAATCTATTTCGTTGGCCTTTGAAAATGAAGAATTAGATTTAATATATGGTCGTGGCATCATTAGTTTAGATAACTATACGTTTTTAAAAGATAGCAGGAAATATAAAACTGCTACGTCTGAACCTTTATCTACGCGAGCACTACTGTTTAATACACAATCAGGACCGTTAGCAGAATTAAAGGTACGTCAAGCGATTCAATATGCAATCAATAAGGAACAGATGGTTGACAGTATTACACATGGTACTGAAAAAGTGGCCAATACACTATTTTGGGATGCTGTGCCTTATGCCAATATTGATTTAGCGCCAATTTTATATAATCCGAAAAAAGCGCAACAATTGCTAGATGAAGCGGGATGGACGCTACAGAAGGGTGAAAAAATTCGCTCTAAAAACGGACAGCCACTAACATTAGATTTAATCTACATTGCGACAGATGCGATTCAAAAACCTATGGCAGAACTAATGCAAGGTGAACTAGCAAAAATAGGTGTACAATTGAATTTAGAAGGCGCAGATGTGATGGTAGGTCTGCAAAAATTAATGGATGATCAAGTTGATATTAATTTCTGGCGTACAAATGGACCACCAACAGATCCACATAGCTTTGCTAATGAATCAGCTACACCAAACGCTAATGGTGTCTATGAAGCGAAATTAGGCTTACCAAATGCCAAAGAAATCGATAATAACATTCATCAACTATTAGTAGGTACAGATGAAAAAGAGCGAGTGCAACTTTATACGGATATTTTAACAATGTTCCATGATCAAGCACTATTCTATCCTATATCTTACGAAACAAATAACGTGATTTATCAGCCATATATGAAGGATTTTGCTCCACGTGCATCTGAATATGATATTCCATTTGCACAAATGGATAAAGAAAAATAACTGTAAAAGAGAGAGTATGTTTATCAAAGACAGCTCTCTCTTTATCATAGGATTGATTAGGAAGTGACAGCATGTATGAATCGACATGGATGTTTTGTTTAAAAAGAATTTTGACTTTACCGTTTGTACTATTGGGCGTATCCATCCTGACCTTTGTATTTATTCGTTTCGTTCCAGTAGAACCTGCTGAGGTCATTCTTAGATTGGCAAGAGTTGCACCAACAGCAGAAGCCATTCAAGCATTGCGTGAAGAACTTGGAACAGACAAACCTTTTCTTATTCAATACTTACTATGGATAAAAGGCGTTTTGCATTTAGATTTTGGTACATCTTTTGTTAGTAAATTACCAGTAGCACATGAACTTTTCGCGAAATTACCCGCTACCATTGAATTAGCAGTTGCTGCATTTGTGTTAATTTTAGGATTAAGTATACCATTAGGGATCATAAGTGCATTATATAAGCATTCCATCATCGATAAAATCATTAGACTATTGACTATTATGAGTGTATCGATTCCAACATTTTGGTTAGGTTTTTTACTGTTATATATATTTAGCTTGAAATTAGGGATCTTCCCGACAAATGGAAAGGGCACACTAGCACATCTGGTTTTACCTGCATTCGCATTAGCTTTACCAACAATTGGACTGATCGTTCAGTTTATCCGTACAACCATCATTGAGGAATTACAACAGCAGTATGTTCAATATGCACAGCTAAGAGGATTAAAAAACTCTGTGATCCTCGTACGCCATGTTTTGAGAAATGCTATTATCCCGCTAGCTACTGTGTTAGGTATGACGCTTGGTAATTTACTAGGTGGTGCAGTAATTGTAGAGCAGGTTTTTAGTTGGCCAGGACTTGGGAGGTATTTAATAGAATCCATTATTAACAGGGATTACCCAGTTGTACAATGCTATGTATTGATTATTGCTGTCATTTATGTGCTTGCAAATTTATGCACAGATGTATTGCATCGTCTATTGGATCCTCATCTGATGATGAAGGACAGGAGAGATTGAAGTGAGCCTATTACATAAAGAACTCAGATTATTTAGTCTAACGATACTGCTAGTCATTGGCTTGTTAGGACTGTTTGCGCCAATTTTAATGCCTCATGACCCTTTAGCAGTCGATATATCAAAGAAATTTTCAGGTCCAACATGGGACTATCCATTAGGTACAGATCATTTAGGAAGATGTGTTTTTTCACGATTGCTTTTAGGTATTCGCTATTCTTTAGGATCAGCGCTCGTCATTCAAATAGTAGCCATTCTTTTAGCGATCTTACTAGGTGCTTTTGTTGCGCTAAAACGAGGCCTGATAGATTTCCTATTTATTCGAATATGTGATATTTTATTAGCTTTTCCTACACTTGTCCTTGCATTTGGACTTTTAGGTTTATTAGGTCCTAGCTTAAAAAATGTGTTGATCGCACTTATTTTTACGCAATTTATTTATTATTCAAGATTGATAAGAAGTTTATTTATTGGAATGAACGAAAAAGATTTTATTCAAGCAGCAAGAATCAGTGGCACTTCTGGAATCAAATTAATCAAACGCCATTATATCCCCAATTTACTGCCACCTATCGTAACAATAGTCGTATTAGATATAGGAAAGGTTATTTTAGAAATTGCAGGCTTTTCCTTTATTGGACTTGGCGTGCAGGCCCCCATCCCTGAATGGGGAATGATGGTGAATGAAGGAAAACAATACATCCGTCAACATCCTGAATTAATGCTTTATCCTGGACTTGCCATCGTCCTTGTTGTGCTATTATTGAATCATTTGGCAAGTAGTTTCAAGAAGCTTGACCAGTAAAGGGGTAATTATGGAGAAAGTTTTAGAAGTGAAAGACTTAACGGTAAAAATCGGTGAGAAAAATATAGTAACCTCTATCAATTTGACAGCCTATAAAGGGCGTGTCTTAGGGATTATAGGGGAAAGTGGTAGTGGCAAGACAATGCTTTGCCGCGCTATCATGCAATCATTACCGGCTTCGGCGCAGATCACACAAGGCCAAATCATCTACCAACAAGAAAATTTATTGAATGTATCAGCTGCTAAATTGAGAGCGTATCGCGGAAGGCATCTGTCTATGATTATGCAAAATCCGTCTACAGCTTTTGATCGTATTCAAACAATCGAAAGTCATTTTCGGGAATCATTAAAAGCTCACTTTGTAATGACTAAAAAAGAAATGAGACAGATTGCCATTGATGCTATGTATAAAGTCAATTTACCCAATCCAGAAAAGCTTTTGCGCTATTATCCTTTCCAATTAAGTGGCGGAATGTTACAGCGAGTGATGATTGCTTTGTCATTGGCGATACAAGCTTCTATATATATTGCAGATGAACCAACGACAGCCCTTGACACAGTCAATCAAAAACAAGTATTAACATTATTTGATCGTATTCGTTCGGAAACAGAGGCTGCTATTATTCTTGTGACACATGATATAGGTGTTATTGCTGAACTAGCTGACGATGTGGCCGTGATGTATCAAGGTGAAATGATTGAGCACACGAATGTCTATGATTTTTTTGATGCGCCTCAGCATCCTTATACAAAGAAACTTTTACAATCAAGAATTATGTTTTAGAGGTGAAAAAATATGACGCTGCTAGAAGTGAACAATATAGAGATGCATTATGCTCACAAACCATTCATGTTCAAACGAGGACAGGAAGCTCCTGTGTTACAAAATGTAACATTTTCACTTCAGGAGGGTGAATGTTTAGGAATCGTCGGTCAAAGTGGTTCAGGCAAAAGTACATTAGGCCGCATTATTTTAGGAATTGAACGACCAACAAAAGGTGAGGTTCTATTTCAAGGAATTAATCTTTATGAAACAACAAGTAAGCACAAAAAAATAATACGTAGAGATTTACAGGCTGTCTTTCAAAATAGCTATCATTCATTTAATCCGAAGCAGACGATTTTTGAGATAGTAGAAGAACCTCTCCTAAATTTCGAACGTTTCAGCAAAACAGAGAGACAACATAAAGTAATGGAATTACTAGACTGCGTGGAGTTAGATAGAACAATCGCTCAAAAATATCCTGCGCAACTTAGTGGTGGGCAACAGCAACGTGTCAACATTGCAAGAGCTCTTGCTTTAAATCCGAAATTGATTGTATTGGATGAAGCCATTAGTAGTCTTGATATGATTTTGCAGAAGCATATTATACAATTACTACAAACTCTCCAAAAAGACATGCAACTTGCTTACATTTTCATTTCTCATGACTTACAAGCAACACGTTTTATGTCAGACCGAATCCTCGTGATGCAGCACGGTCAGCTAGTTGAGGAGATTGGGAAAGATGGTGCATTCAAGCACCCTGTATCTCTAGAACTATACAATGCTATTTTGCCATCGCATCCTCGAGAAAGAACGATAAAAAAATAAAAGATTTTAATAATCTTGAGTTAGAATTACTTAGCTATTCCAACAAAAATAAGCAAGGAGTTATATAACATTTATCTATCCATTTGTTATAATAAGGAAAAATCTTGCAAAATCACTGAAGATAATGGAGGTATAGGATGAAGAAAGGTCAAATTCGAGCAATTGCTATTTGTGTATTTAGGAAAGGCGATTCAATACTTGTCTCTGAAGGCTTCGATGAAGTAAAGGGAGATCATTACTATCGGCCAATTGGCGGAGGAATTGAATATGGGGAGACAAGTTCTCATGCAATAAAGAGAGAAGTACTTGAAGAAATCGAGGCAAATATAAAGAACTTAAACTATTTAGGTACAATTGAAAACATATTTACATATAACGGCGACCTTGGACACGAAGTAGTTTTTGTATATGATGCTGAATTTGTTGAAAAGTCCTTTTATGAAAAACCTTCTTTTTTCGGACAAGAAGATAATGGCGCAATCTTTAAATTGCTTTGGAAGCCAATTAGCGATTTTACAGATAATAAATTAAAATTAGTTCCAGACGGATTAGTCGATTTGCTTTAGATCATTAAATTAGTTAAGAGCTTTCTTACTTGTACATTGTGACTGGGTGTTATAGTTCAATTAAGGAAAATCAAGCTTTATAAAAAAGAAACTCCATTTTGATCAATCTATTTTCAAAATAAATTTTCTATTGGTTGAGAAGTAGAGTGGTGAGGTTACACATGACACAAAAAAATCTCAATGCACACACTGATTTACAATGAATAATCCTGAATAATTTTTAAGCCAGTACAATTAGTATTGGCTTTTTTATACATATAGTGATTGGAAGTATGGGGGAGTGTGGAATGATATTGCCCAGAAGCAAAAGAACGAAAAAAAAGGCATCTCATCCATAGATGAAACACCTTTTATTGAAGTTATTGGGCTAATCGTTGAAGGAAGGTATCTAATTGTACTAGTGTGACATTGTCTTCCACCCCGAACATATTGTTACCTTTACCAATCGTAATTTTATTGGAAGAGAGAATGGCTACATAATTGTAAGCCCAATGCGTACTTGGAACATCAACAAATTGTAGTGCTGTTCCTTGTTGTTTTAAATGGTATGCTTCCACTAAAACTTTCGATAATTGACCACGTGTTATAGGAGAACCTGCATTGAATTTTCCGTTTACATCACCCGTAAAAACGCCAAGTTTTCTTAGTGCTTCCGCAGCACCTGCATATTTAGACGTAGGGCTTACATCTGGAAAACTTGAATTGGTATTACTAGTATCTAAATGTAATTGATTTGCCAGTTTAAGAGCTACCTCTCCACGCGATGCATAAACGCTAAAGTCGACGTCAGTGCCTTTTACTTCTCCCAAGTCATTTTCAGTGAAGTTTGCAATGCGTTTTGCTCCTACGTAACGAGATCCCCAGTAATAAGGATCATTAATTTTATCGATTTTAACCCCAGAACTTGTAGTAGCTGAAATAAAATTGCTGTCACCTATGTATATGCCAACATGGGAAACCCCACTTCCCGAAGTATTAAAAAATACAAGATCCCCAGTCTTCAACTGATCTTTAGCAACCGAAGTACCTTGCTGATATTGAGCTGTAGATGTACGTTGTAGTGAAATCCCTAACTTAGAAAAAACAATTTGTGTATATGCTGAACAGTCTACACCTGTTTTAATATCTGTTCCTCCATATTGATAAGGAACACCTATATATGCTTTTGCTGTACTTGTTAAATCTGCTATTGTTGCCGCTTTTGCATCATGAACACCCATACCTGTAAAGAACATAAACGATGCGAAAATGGGTAATAACCATCTTTTCTTCAATTAAACCTACTCCTTTCAAAAAGCTTTCGCAATTGAATAAAGTAAGAATAGCATGAAACAGGCACGAGTTATTTTTCAATAATATTACCGATTACCTTTAAACAGCAAAATTGAAACCTTAATTTTAACTGTGTAAAACTTCTGCAACAATCATGGGCAATTTTACTAAAAAAAGTTAGAATAATTGGATGAAAAGGGGCTAAAGTGTTAATTTAGATGTTTTATCCAATTGAAGTTTGAGTGATTCCCTCGTTATTTCACTGAAGATGGAGGCGATCTTCATAAATTTTTCGAAACATCTATTGTAAACTCATCTAGTCGATTTAATATTTTTACATCAATTCCTAGCTCTTTTTGATATTCATAAACCTGTTGGCCCTTTTCAGTTAATTTTTTAATGACTTCTCGATTATTAGCTGGATTTAAGCCTTACTTTTCAAACTTGTCGACCATTTGCAGGCTGTCTTTTAATCCGAAGCGGACGATTTTTGAGGTATTAAAAGAACCTCTCCTTAATTTCGAGCATTTTAGCAAAACAGAGAGACAACGTGACAACCTCGCAAGAGCTCTTACTTTAAAACCATATTTGATTGTATTAGATGAAACCATTAGTCTTGATGCGATCTTGCAGAAGATATCAATCACTTCAAAAAGACATGTAGCTTGCTTACATTTTCATCTCTCATCCTCGTGAAAGACCTATGGAGTTTTTTTATTCAAAGGAAATAGATAATCAATAATATTAAATAACGAATTAACATTATTGATTTTAGGTATTATAAAAATTAATTTTATTGTTCACATTTTTAACTTTGTGTTATATAATCAAATCAACTAAAAGGAAAGGACTTAATTATGGCTTATAAAGTAATCACAAATTGTCCTGTCTGCAGTAAAACATTGAAAATTACAAGGTTACAGTGCTCTCATTGTCACACGACGATTGAAAATGAGTTTGAATTATCTAAGCTGGCATCCTTATCAAAGGATCAGCTTCATTTTGTGGAAGTATTTTTAACATGCAGAGGGAATATCAAAGAAGTTGAAAAGGAACTAGGGATTTCGTATCCAACAGTACGAGGAAAGCTAACAGACATCATTTCATCCCTTGGATATGTGCAGAAGAAGAAAAATGAAGTAGACGAGAAAAAAGTTGTCACTATGTTGGAAAATGGCGAAATCACAGCAGAAGAAGCCATTAAACTCTTAAAAGAAGAATAAGGAGGAATTTACTATGAAAGAGGAAATCTCAAGAGTGTTAACAATGGTTCAAGAAGGTAAGATTGATGCAGACAAGGCATCGGAACTGATTCAAGTATTAAAAGAGAAAGCAGAAACAGAGGAGAACCTTTTAGAAAAACCGACTAAATACTTAGATAAAACTTTAAAAATCCGTGTTGTATCAGCCGAAAATGATAACGTCACGGTCAATTTACCTTTAAAGCTTGTTAAGGTTGTATTAATGGCTGGACACAGCATCGCAGCGAGTATTCCTCAATCGGAAAAATACGTTAAAGATATAGACATCAACCTTATTATCGAAGCAATCGAAAATGAATTAGATGGCCAAATTGTTGATATTAAATCGGCTAACGGGGATACCGTTTCGGTCATTATTGAATAGAGATTTGCTTATGATGTATGTAAAAGTGAAAGCAAAAGACGTTCGGTTCACCATTCCACTTCCATATGCTATGTTAAACATTGTTATTTCAATTTTGTCTTCAAAATTTGTTCAGCATAAAGCAAACAAATGGACAAGAGAGCACTTCGAAAGAAAAAAACTGGACTTTACCTTTCCGCTAATTGACAAAGAAACGCTAAAGCCTATTGTCAAGAAACTGAAAAATTATAAGGGAATCGTGCTAGTCGATGTCAAAGCTAAAGACGGTACTGAGGTTAAGGTTAAACTATAATTACAATACACCGTTCAACTGACTGGTATTTTGAAGAGAAAATTAGCTTGTATTTACTTTATTATAATTTGAATTGGATATGCAAAATAAAATAAAAGGATTCTTTTGATGACATACGGTACTCCGGATGTATGAATCAAAAGAATCCTTTTTTGTATTACAGGAGGAGGTTCCGAAAAGCTTATACTTGATTAGAAAAAACAAAAAAACCCCAGTTTTATACTGGGTGACGGTTTGTCAGGTCAAGTATTTTTACTTTTCTGGGTAATCTATATGTAATGACGGTGGAACCAAACAACCTCTAGTTGTATTAAGTCGTAACAACCAAGTTGAGTTACCCTGTGTGGAACTGACCATACATTAGAGCAATATCATGTCTACAATTTTAGGATTTGGTCAAAAAACCCCCATCAACCACTGCTATTAACAAAATAGTTAGACCGTAAATTACACTCCATTCAAGTATTGTTCGAACCGTAGGCTAAGGGAATATAGTGTTATTGTATTGGCTATGTCATTAAAAAATATTTCCTACTGGCAATATACAAAAAATGTTTACAAAAGCGTAATGGATTTTGTGTATCACTGGATTTGTTGCCTTGCGGTTGATTTTTTCTACTAAAATAAAATATAACTCCATTGGAATTGACGGTAAAATGCATTTTAATAACAGTATAGGGAGTGAAAATGATGAGAGAAATAAGTATTGCAAAAGTTATTACAGCAAAAAGAAAAGAAAAAGGTATCACACAAGATAAACTTGCTGAGTATGTCGGTGTATCAAAGGCTTCCGTATCCAAATGGGAGACGGCTCAAAGCTATCCGGATATCACCCTGCTGCCACAATTGGCAACCTATTTTAATATAAGCATTGATGAACTCATTGGCTACCTCCCGCAAATGACAAAAAAAGATATAAAGAAAACATACCAACGGCTGGCTGAGGATTTTAGCAACAAGCCTTTTGATGATGTACTTGATCAATGCCGTGCAATTATAAAGAAATATTTCTCTTGTTTTCCTCTGCTACTGCAAATAGCTAAATTATATGTCAATCATTTTGTCCTTGCTACGGAAAGGGGAAAACAAGAAGAACTGTTACAAGAAGCCATTGATTTATGTATCCGGATTAAGAAGGAAAGTGATGATATTTGGATCGCGAAGCAGGCAAATTCATTGGAAGTCCTGTGTCATATAATCTTAAATCAACCGCTGGAAGCTTTGGAATTACTTGACGAAACAATGAAGCCTCCGATTAGTGATAACTTTTTACTTTCCAAAGCCTATCAAATGACAGGAAATATAGAGAAGGCAAAGGAAGCTTTGCAAGTCAGTATGTATCAACATCTCCATGGCCTTCTTGCGCCGGCACAGTCATACTTGCTGTTGGTAGCCAATCATCCTGAAAAATTTGAGCAGGCACTTGAACGTTTTATCGAAATATCAAAAGTCTTTAAAGTAGAAAAACTGGACCCTAATTTGTTGTCGTTGCTTTATATGGCTGCGGCGCAAGGTTATATGATGCAAAAAGAAGCGGAAAAAGCATTGGAAATGCTCGAAAAATACACATACATTTGTACGAACGTCCTTTTACCGTACGAATTGAAAGGAGATTCCTTTTTTGACAGTATTGAAAACTGGCTGAAGGATTATGATATTGAAGCTCCTAGAGACGAAAAGATAGTAAAAGAAAGTATCGTACAAAGTGTTATAGAAAATCCTGCATTCTTCCCATTGCACAATGAACCGAAATTCAAAAGTATTGTTGAAAAACTAAAAGCACAAATTTGAAATGAACTATTGATAGGGCCAACATGATGTATTCACTTACATTTTGGTTGTCAATATAAGGAGGTAAATATAATGGTTGAAGAAAAAATTGTTTTAGGTGCTGAAACAAAGTACCCACTGAATGGAATATTAACCATTCCTGATGAAACAAAAGGATTATTTCCTGCAGTTGTATTGGTTCAAGGCTCTGGTCCAAGCAACATGGATGAAAAAATCGGAAATATTTATCCTTTTAAGGATCTTGCAAATGGTTTGTCTGGAAAAGGAATTGCAGTGCTGCGATATGATAAAAGAACATTCGTATATGGTAAAAAAATGAGAAAGGATATTGGATTAACAGTGAAAGAAGAAACCATTGAGGATGCAATTCTCGCTGCGAATTTTTTGCGAAGTGATTCACGTATTGATTCAAACAAAATATTTATTATTGGTCATAGTTTAGGTGGGATGTTAGCTCCGCGAATTGATGCAGAAGGTGGTAAGTTTGCTGGAATCATTATTATGGGTGGTTCTCCACGCAAATTTGAAGAAATTCTAATGGATCAAAATAACGAAGTTTTAAATTCATTGAATAAGTTTTTGAAAGTAATTGCAAAAAAACAAATAGCAGCATTATCATCAAAGTTTAACAACATCTATAACCTAAGTGATGAAGAAGCAAAATCAACTTCAGTTTTAGGAAAATATGTTAGAGCCTACTACCTAAAAGAAATGGGCGAACATCCATCTGCCAATTATCTCAAGGAATTAAATAAACCCATATTCATTCTACAAGGAGAAAAAGATTTCCATGTATCAGTGGAAAAGGATTTTAATGGTTACAAAAGAATATTGGGAGATAGATCCAATGTAACGTATAAACTCTATCTAAACCTAAATCATGCTTTCATGCCTTTTGTTTATGGAGAGATACGAAAAGCAAAAAAAGAGTATAAAGTTGCACAACATGTCGATCAACAAGTGATCAATGATATTGCCGATTGGATTCATTCGGTATCGGAATAGTCATCAGGAGGTAAATACAATAGCTAGTTCTATTTACAAACTATAGGCACGAAATAATTTCTTAGGAGCAAACTAAATCATGAAAAAGATAATAAACTGGAAACTATTCTTCCTACTTATTGCCGTATGCGTCGTGACGGGCGTAATGGTTATATCGTTTACGTACGTGCTTGCGCCGCTGCCAGATAACGCACCTATGTAGAACATCATACCTGCGCAGATTGCACAAACACTGGTGTTAGGTGTGCTGGCAAGCTTTTTCGGATTGCTTTTGGCGCGACATATTGGATTTGGCGCACCGATTTTGGAGGGAATTACAGGCGGTGAAAAGCGGAATGGCTATCTGAAATCTATTCTCGGTGCATCTGTCTTTTGGGGCATTTTGGGCGGTGTCCTTGTCGTTTTACTGTGTATCCCGTTCTGGAATATGTCTGTTGAACTAATGAAGGCGGAAATGGCGGTGCCGGTTTGGAAATCCTCGCTTGCGATTTTCTATGGCGGTACGGCAGAAGAAATATTATTCCGGCTTTTTTTGATGACGCTTTTGGTTTGGATTGCTTCCAAAATCAAAAAGGCGAAAGATGGGGGACCAACTAAAATCGGCGTGTGGTTGGCTATTATTATAACAGGGGTTATTTTCGGCCTCGGTCATCTAGGAATCACGGGCGCGATAACCACATCACTAGCGAAGTAATCCTCCGGTGTATTAGAAGACTTTTCAGCTGGTTTTCAAGGAACTGTGATTTGTGATGGTTATTCTGCATACGGGAATCTACCTGACGTTACGTTCGCCAACTGTTAGGCGCATGTGCAGCGCTATTGGCTGAAAGCTGATAGCAAAAACGGCAAAATTGGCGTCGATTATTGTGACCAACTATATGATTTAGAACGCCAATTTAAGCATCTTTCACCAGGTAAACGCAGAAAAGCAAGGCAAAAACATTCAAAGCCGATTGTAGAGAAATTCTTAAAATGGGTGGATTAATCACCTTTCTTCGGAAAAAATGCCTTAGCCAAAGCCGCAGAATACACATTAAATCGTATCCACGGATTAAAAGCTTTTCTGTTCGACGGTAGGATTGAAATCGATAATAATCCAGCTGAAAATGCGATTCGTCCTAATGTGATTGGTCGTAAAAACTGGCTTTTCTCTGTTAGTGAAGCTGGTGATAAAGCGAATGCCATCTGTTTAAGTTTGGCTGAATCGGCAAAAGCAAACGGCATCGATTTCTATCAATACCTAGTGACGTTAATGACAGAATTGCCAAATTTACCGATTCACCAGCAGCCAGTGATTTTAAATAATTACATGCCTTGGTCGAAAAAAATCCAAGCCACATGTGCAAAATAGCCATCTATCCGAAAAAAATTAGGAAAAATGGCTATTCGTCGTGCGTACCAAGAAGGTGCGCTTATTTTTTTATATTTCGGGCTTACTAGCTAGTTATTAAAGAGCCAACAGAGCTTCTATTTCAATGCTACAAAGAAATCTTAGAATTAGTTATGTACGAAAAATTGTTTTTCTTAATTAACACTGGTATAATTTGGGTGGCTTTAATTTAGAAGAATCGTTACATTTTGGAGGGACAGTTTGTTTAAAAGAAAAATCTGGAGTAGCATTTTATGTTTCGTTTTAGCCGCCATGATTTTGACTGCATGGTCATTAAAAGAAGATAAACAAAAAGAAATTGAACCTAGAGAGAGCGTTTCACTAGAATTACCAAACTCCGCACAATTACATTTGGAAGCCAATGGTTTACTATTACAAAAAACCAAAAGTTCAAATAAATCATATATTCGTTCAACGGATCAAACAACTGTCTATAATTTATTTGAAGATGGGGAAAACATGGGCTCCATCAAGGTCACTGTTCGAGAAATCGATAATGGGGATTTCTTCATTTTCACTCAATTACAAAACAAAAGCAGCAAAGGTTATAGTGCCTCAATATCGTACCCTATCAGCGGAAATATAAAGTATGATTTAACGGATTTCGAACGCCAGGAAATTCAACATGAGCATGATCATGTATTCGGTGTAGATCCAACCACCTATCCTATCGGCCTGTTAAAAGTAAAGGAACACGAAGATTTATTGACTAATATGATGATAAGCCGAAACTACGTATCGAAAGAACTTATAACCAACTATGAGAACGGGGATAAGAGTGTGGTCCGGGAATTGACGAGTGAAAATAAGGACTTGAAATTAATGAATGATGATAATGGCCTTACTGTCACTCTTCCACTTCAATCAGAGGGAAATGATTTATCTGAAAACTGGGTGTTAATATCACAAGAGCCTCTGTTTAAAAAAGAAGAAGCGCTTAATGAATGGATAAATGAAAGTACCAAACAATACAAAGAAATGAACAAATGGTATACAGCAGAAGGACCTTATTCAAAACTCCCATGGTCGATCGAACCTGAAACAAAATTAGGATATGGGCGAAACCTAGTGAGGGTCCAAGATAAAAAAGCATTAAATTACTATGAAACTACACAGGAGCGATACTTCTACGATTTGCTATTAAATTCTGTTGCGAACTTATTTATTTTTCAAGGAGATAAAAAAGGTTTATGGGAAACGGAGTATACGAGTACGTGGTTGAAAAAAGATTACGGAATCCAAGCTCCCTATACCGATACTAGGCATAACGAGAATGTCGCGTTATTCCTAAAAAAAACAGGGAACATGCTTGACATTAAAGAACTCAAAAACTCGACCATCACCTATGCAGACTTTTTGGTCAATCAGACGAAAAATGGAAACATAATCGAAGTTCCCAAAGGTGGTTACCTTGTGACCGATTATTATTCTCCCCAGCAGACAAAGAAGACACATACATCCTTAAATCATGCTCTAGGAGAAATGAATTACTTGCTAGAATCCTATCAACAAACAAAAGAAAAATCCTATTTAGACGTGGCCAGAAATATGAGACAGGGTGTTGAAAACATCGGTGAAAAATGGTTACGAGAGAATGGGGATGTGTGGTATCAAGTGAATAGTGATTTCACCTTTGAAGGAATAGATTATCCTCTCTTAACGTTAGGAGATCTACTGAAATCACAACAATCTTGGGAAGCTGTTGGGGAAAAACGAAGTGAAATGTTTGATCAACTCATTCGTTCAAAAGCACAATACCTCGTGGAAAGTAAACAAGAAATTCTTCAATCGGTAGCTGACCTTCTCATCGACCAAGGTTTTGGGGATATTATTGAAGGTTACAATAATATTCCTAAGTTTTAATAAACTTCTTTCTCATTATGTTTCAATACTATTAAGCAAAAACAAGAACAGCCTCCTTGTTGGAACAAATCTAAAGAGCATGTTTTGAAAATATATTGTTCAAAACATGCTCTTATCTCTTCCAAGAAAGAACCTTGGAAAATTTTTTTGAATGATGGAAAAAAATTATTGCAATTATTATTTAACAAGCATAATATAAGTTTATAGTTATATAATAATTTAATCACCTGTAATTGATTGGGTGTTTTTATTTTATGTAATATATAAGCAAATGATTATACAAGGAGCTCAAACATATGGAAAATACACTAATTGAAAAACAATTAAAAGCAGCAGCTGACTTGAACCGCATTAAATTACTTGCATGTATGAAGAACGGGGAGGTTTGTGTATGTGATTTTGTGGATGTTTTAGGCATCTCACAACCAGCAGTTAGTCAGCATCTTCGAAAATTAAAGGAGGCAGGTATTATTACTGAGCGAAAAGTAGGGACTTGGAAACATTATCGTTTAGTGGAGGATCAAACGCCACTGATGAAGGGCATTTTAGAACAAATTCAACCTGTAGCTGGATGTGATTGTGGCACCGACTGTGGTTGCTAAATAGGGGGAAATGTAGATGAGTAATGAATCCTTAACGAAACAGCTTTCATTTTTAGATCGCTACCTTACTCTTTGGATTTTTGTAGCGATGGGTATTGGCGTTTTATTAAGTATCACAATGCCAAATATCGGTGAAGCATTAGAATCCATGTCGGTTGGTACAACATCGATACCGATTGCTATTGGGCTAGTAGTAATGATGTATCCGCCACTGGCAAAAGTAAAATATGAGGAAATGTGGCGTGTGTTTAAGGATTGGAAAGTTCTTTTACTGTCACTTTTCCAAAACTGGTTATTGGGTCCGTTTTTAATGTTCTTTTTAGCCATTATCTTCTTACGAGACTATCCGGAGTATATGGCTGGGCTCATTATGATTGGTTTAGCTCGATGTATTGCGATGGTTATCGTGTGGAATGATCTAGCTCGTGGAGATCGAGAATATGTAGCTGGTTTAGTTGCATTTAACTCCATTTTTCAGATCTTAACGTATTCGATTTTTGCTTACTTTTTCTTAAATGTATTACCTGGTTGGTTTGGCTTAGAGAATTTTAAAGTGTCCATTTCAATGTGGGAAATTACGAAAAGTGTTCTTATTTACTTAGGAATACCATTTGCTGCCGGAATTCTAACACGATGGATCGGTATCAAAACAAAAGGAAAGCAATGGTATGAGGAAAGATTCTTACCAAAGATTTCACCACTTACTTTAATTGCACTGCTGTTCACAATTGTGATGATGTTTGCATTGAAGGGTGAAAAATTAGTCGAACTACCACTTGATGTTGTACGAATTGCTATCCCATTATTCATTTACTTTGTTGTGATGTTTGCTGTTTCATTCTTTTCTTCTCGTAAAGCAGGTGCATCTTATCCCGTTACAGCAGCCCTGTCATTTACAGCAGCTAGTAACAACTTTGAATTAGCCATTGCTGTAGCTGTAGGTGTTTTTGGACTTCATAGTGGAGTAGCTTTTGCCGCTGTTATTGGTCCACTTGTTGAAGTACCGGTACTCATTGGACTTGTATGGGTTGCATTACGTTGGCAAAAAAAATATTTTAAAACCATTAAATTATAGAAGTACTTTTTATGACAAACACACTTTATTTCTTATGTATAGGAAATTCTTGCCGTAGTCAATTGGCTGAGGGGTGGGCAAGAAAATTATTGCCTACAGATTGGACAGTCAAAAGTGCTGGCATTGAAGCACATGGAGTAAATCCGAATGCGATCAAAGCTATGGCAGAGGTAGGAGTTGATATTTCGAATCATACATCTGATCTAATTGATTTAGAGACATTAAACAATGCAACACTAGTCGTCACTCTTTGCGGAGATGCCGCAGATAAATGTCCGATGACGCCTCCTCACGTTCGTCGTGAACATTGGGGATTTGAAGATCCAGCGAAAACGTCAGGTACAGAAGAAGAAAAGTGGGTAGTTTTCCAGAACGTACGTGATGCTATTGGCAAACGTATTGAACAATTTGTAGCTGAGGAGTCGAAATAACATGAAAAAAATTCATATTTATGAGCCAGCAATGTGCTGTTCTACGGGCTTATGTGGACCATCCATTGACCCAGAGTTATTACGTATGTCATTTGTAATGAATAATTTAAAGAAAACAGATATAGAAGCTGAACGATTTAATTTAACAAATGAACCAAATGCCTTTGTAGAAAATGAAGCCATCAATCAGCTTCTAATGTCAGAAGGAATGGATGCACTGCCTGCAACGTTTGTAGATGGAGAATTACTTTGTAAAGGGAAATACCCGACAAATGAACAATTTTCACAGTGGTCAGGACTTTCCGAAGAAGAACTATTACAAAAACCAAAAGTACGCTTATCTCTAAAAGGAGATGCGTAATATGGAACGCTTTTCAAGAAGTCATTTCCCTGACACTCCTTTCCTATTTTTTACTGGGAAAGGCGGCGTTGGAAAAACATCAGTTGCTAGTAGCCTATCAATAGCCATTGCAAATGAAGGGAAAAAGGTGCTGCTAATTAGTACGGACCCAGCATCCAACTTACAAGATATTTTCGGTCAAACACTTTCTAATACCCCGACAAAAATAGATGGTATCGATAATTTATTTGCATTAAATTTAGACCCTGAACAGGCAGCACAACATTACAAAGAGCAAATGGTTGGCCCCTACAGAGGTAAATTGCCTGATGTAGTCCTTCAGAACATGGAGGAACAACTTTCGGGTGCTTGTACAGTTGAAATTGCTGCCTTTAATGAATTTGCTACACTATTGACTGATACTACAGTAATTGAAAATTTTGATACCGTTGTATTTGATACGGCACCAACAGGACATACGTTACGTTTGTTAGAGCTGCCTTCTGCATGGTCTACGTTTTTAGATGACAACACTACTGGTACATCTTGCTTAGGTCCATTAAAAGGACTAGAGCCGCAACGCGAAATCTATAAAGAGGCTGTTGAGCGTTTAAAAAATGCGAATCAAACGACACTAATGCTTGTGACACGTCCTGACGGAAATCCTTTAAAAGAGGCTGCACGTGCTTCTCAAGAGCTGTTTGATATCGGTATTCAAAATCAGATTTTACTAGTGAATGGTTATATGAAAAATCTATACTCTAATGATGCAGTGGAAAAAGCATTCATTGCACGCCAAACAGAAGCATTAGAGTTGATTCCTAAAGAGTTAAAGGAATTTGAACAATACTATTTACCGTTTGTCCCATACTCATTATCAAGTATTGAGCGTATGCAAGCATGGATGACAGATCAAGATATCTTACATGAAAATGAAGCAGACAAAGGTATGACGGTCCCTGAAGTAGAAGACATGATTGCCGATTATTTAGAACGTAAGCCGAGGCTTATATTTACAATGGGTAAAGGCGGTGTCGGCAAAACAACAGTTGCTTCGTATATCGCCCTGCGCTTAGCAGAAGAAGGCATGCATGTACATTTAACTACGACTGATCCAGCAGCGCATTTAAATTGGACGTTCGGTGATGACAAAGTTAAAAATGTAACGGTAAGTCGTATTGATCCAAAAGTAGAAATTGCAAATTATGAAGCCGAAGTGCTTGCAAAAGCAAGTGAAACGATGAATGAAGAAGGCTTAGCATTTGTCAAAGAAGACTTGGCCTCTCCTTGTACAGAGGAAATTGCCGTATTCCGAGCGTTTGCTAATGTTGTAGAAAATCATCAAGATGAAGTCATTATTATTGATACAGCACCAACTGGCCATACGTTGTTGTTATTAGATGCGACAGAGGCTTATCATCGTGAAATAAGCCGTTCGCAAGGTGACATCCCTCCAGCTGTTTCAAACTTGTTACCACGGTTACGTGATGCAAGTTATACAAGTGTAGCAATCGTAACACTTCCTGAAGCAACACCTGTTTTTGAAGCAACACGTTTACAGGAAGATTTACAGCGTGCTGGATTATCCGTTGATTGGTGGGTTATCAATCAGACATTTTCATCTATTGAAACAACTAGTCCAACATTAATACAAAAGCAACAAGCTGAAACAAAATGGTTAGAAGAAATCAGAACCATCAGCAACCATCAATTTGTGGCAATACCATGGGTAAAAACGCCACCAGTAGGAACAAAAGGTTTACATGAACTTAAAGGAGAGTATATCAAATGAAAATGAGTCCAGAAGGTAAAAATTATTTAGAGCAAGTATTAGCTGATTCAGAGGTGAAAACACTGCGCTTCTTCGGCATTCCAGGTTGCTGTGGCGTTAATTTAGGTGTGGGCTTAGAAGCACCAACAAATGAAGATGCTGTAGAGACGATTGAAGGGATCGAAGTTGCCATTCATCCTGATATTGCACCTCAATTAACAGACGTTACAATTCATGCAGAAGAAGAGAATGGTGAACTAGGTTTAGTGTTGGTAGGATATTCACCAAAATCTTGCTAAGGTGGGGTTTTAAATGACAAGAGAAGATGATATTCGTACAAATGTACGTGAAAATTATGCGAAAGTAGCCTTGAAATTAAACAGTACACAAGGATGCTGTACACCAGCCTCTAGCTGCTGTAATCCAGATGAAAATCAAAATATTTCCATCGATGAAATTTCGCAAAAAATGGGCTATACAAAGGAAGAGTTAGTTTCTATTCCTGATGGAGCCAATATGGGACTTAGCTGTGGCAATCCGCAAGCTATCGCGGATTTGAAGCATGGAGAAACTGTTGTTGATTTAGGTTCTGGCGGTGGTTTCGATTGCTTCTTAGCTGCACCAAAGGTAGGGAATGAAGGTCAAGTAATTGGCATCGATATGACACCTGAAATGATCTCAAAGGCACGCCGTAACGCAGAAAAACCAGGTTTTGAAAATGTAGAATTTCGTTTAGGAGAAATTGAACAGATGCCTGTTGCGGATCATACAGCTGATATTATCATCTCGAATTGTGTGATCAATCTATCACCAAACAAGCCACAGGTATTTAAAGAAGCTTACCGTATTTTAAAAACAGGTGGTCGTTTAGCGATTTCAGATGTTGTTCTAACGGCAGCCTTACCAGAGAGCTATTTATCAGATATGAATTTATATTCTGGCTGTATCTCTGGGGCAATTTCGATTGAAGAATACGAAGCTCTTTTAAAAGATGCTGGCTTTACAAATATCTCAATTGAACCAAAAGATGATTCAAAAGAATTTATCCGTGAATGGGAACCTAATTATGATTTAGAAAATTATATTGTCTCAGCAATTATTCAAGCGGTTAAATAGAAGGATTAATTTACGTCTAGCTTAATGCTAGACGTAAAAAATACACTATATATAAGAAAATATAATGTATGAATGAATCCGGGATGCTTTTGATATGAGTGTATGGCCACCGGGATACCGAAGAACGGCTAATTGAACGGCGAACCCTAAACGGTTTTCTTCTCTCCTTCGTTTATTTATAATTTCTAAATCTCGTTTGGAAAAAGTGTAGTAGGTTCCTAGCACCCACTCATCTTCAGGAATTCGCATAAGGGCCTGCCGCTGTTCTGGTGTAAACAATTCTCTACCTCTCGCAATTTACATACAGTATCATCTCATTTCTGTAATTATTCAGTTAATTAGCTCAATTATATATCAATAGAGTGTACTCTATTGATACAAGTGTAGGAGACTGATAAAAACATAGTTAAGAGCGTCTCATAAGACTTGTCTCAAAAATGAGATGATATTTTGCGAAAAATCGGTTATATACGTGTCAGTTCAACTAGCCAGAATCCTTCAAGGCAATTTCAGCAACTGAACGAAATCGGAATGGATATTATTTTTGAAGAAAAAGTTTACGGAGCAACAAAAATCGTGAGCAACTTCAAAAAATGTTAGAGGATATACAAGAAGGTGACATCATTTATATTACGGACTTAACTCAGATTACTCGTAGTACAAAAGATTTATTTGAATTAATCGATAACATACGAAGTAAAAAGGAAAATTTAAAATCCTTAAAAGATACATGGCTAGATTTATCAGAAGATAATCCCTACAGCCAATTCTTAATTACGGTTATGGCAGGTGTAAACCAATTAGAACGTGATCTTATCCGTATGCGGCAGCGTGAAGGGATTGAACTAGCTAAGAAAGAAGGAAAGTTTAAAGGTCGGTTAAAGAAGTACCATAAAAATCATGCAGGAATGAATTATACAGTAAAGCTTTATAAAGAGGGAGATATGACTGTAAATCAAATTTGTGAAATTACAAATGTGTCTAGGGCCTCATTATATAGAAAGCTATCGGAAAGGAACAGTTGATGAGTTATACCAAAAATCGGAAATATATAATAGAAAATAAATTTCATATAGAGGTGGAATTATATGCCTAAAATTGACAATATGTTAGCAATTCTATGGATGCTTCGTTCAGGTGAAAAAATTACTGCAAAACAAATTTCAGAAAAGTTAGAGATGAATATAAGGACTGTGTATCGTTATATTGATACAATTTCAACAAGTGGCGTACCTATAATTTCAGAACCAGGACATAACGGTGGATACACTTTATTGAACAATTTTATTGAGGCTCCTCTTTTTTTTGATTTTGAGGAGCAAACTTCACTATTTCACGCTGCTGTTTTTGCAGAAGAAGCCGGATATTATGGTGGTGAAGCACTAAATAGGGCCATTTCAAAACTAAGTAAATACTCAAATCAAGAGCAGGAAACAAAGATAAACCAACATGTAACTAGTCTTGAAGTAATAAGTCGATTAAGTTCACTCTCTATGGAACCTTTTTTGAAGGAGTTGGAGCAGGCCGTAGCTGACGGGTACTCAGTAAAAATTCTTTACCATAAAAGTGGCGAAAAGCAATTAAATTATAGATTGGTCGATCCGTACAGAATTATCTATTGGAATAATAAGTGGTATGTGATTGGATTTTGTCATCTTAGGAATGATATCCGTAGTTTTAGAGTAGATCGAATTGAAAGTCTAATGCTAACTGAAAATAAGTTTAACCGGCCAGAAAATTTTTCAGCACGTGACTTTTTTATAAAAAATCTTCTTCCAACTATAGAAGATAAGGAAGGGATTATTTCTTTGGTTATTAATGGGGATAAAAGTGTATTGGCTGATATTTGCCAACATTGGTTTTTAGGACATTATTTACAAGAACGGACTTCAAATCAAGCAGTTTTTCTTCTTGAAAAAGATATGATACATACATATGTACCTTATTTACTTTTACCGTACAATAAATCTATTAAAGTTATTGAGCCAATAAGTCTTAAGAAAAGACTTATTGAAGTTCTGTCGGAATTAATAAAATTTCATCAAGTATGATAACTTCCCTGACGTTAACTGTCAGGGAAGTTATATTATAATAGCTATATTAATTGTGATTGGAGTGTTATTGGATGCAAACAAAAAAAGTTTTTCTATATGTATTTAATACAATGTCGGACTGGGAATATGGATATTTAATTGCTGAACTAAATACAGGAAGATATTTCAAAAAAGATTTAGCACCTTTAAAAGTAATTACAGTAGGAGCTAATAAAGAAATGATTACTACTATGGGAGGACTGAGCATAAAACCAGATATTTCCCTTGATGAATGTACTCTTGAGAGTAAAGATCTTTTAATTTTACCAGGAGGGACTACTTGGAGTGAAGAAATTCATCAACCTATCTTGGAAAGAATTGGCCAAGCTTTAAAGATTGGCACTATTGTTGCTGCAATTTGTGGTGCAACTGAGGGACTCGCGAATATGGGATACTTAGATACTAGAAAGCATACAAGTAATAACTTAGAATATACTAAAATGGTATGTCCTAACTATAAAGGAGAAAAATTCTATGAGTTAGGATCTGCGGTATCTGATGCGAATTTAGTTACTGCATCAGGAATAGCTCCTCTGGAATTTGCAATGGAGGTACTAAAAAAAATAGATGTATTTACACCAGATGCATTACATTCATGGTATAACCTAAATAAGACTCATAAACCTGAATACTTCTTCCAGTTAATGAATTCAATAAATAAATGAAGTAACTGAAAAGCTCAATTTCTCTATTTTGATTTGTAGAGAAGTTGGGCTTTTTAATTTGGAATTTTCTTATCGTTGTAAATCCGCATTTTCCTGACGCTACCCCAATAAGCAAAAGAGCTACTTATACAACTTAATAATCTTTAACTACAGCACTCCTTAGCTTAACAAGTGTAAAACCTTATTTCACCATAAATATATTCAGTATTCCGATTTGTACTTCGCAAAAAAAGGAAATAACAAAAACAAAAACAAAAAAACACCAGATAAAATCATTATCGAAAAAGTATAAGAAATGGAAGACGATAATTGAGTTAATATGATAAAGCCAAGTAACCACAATGGTAGAACTGATAACAAAGACAATATAATTCTTGAAAAGAATATTATCCTATGCTCCGTACCACATTGATTGCATTGAATAGGACTGTATGCTAAAAAAAGAGATTTTATGATTTTGCTCCATTTAAATTGAGTATTGCATTCATCGCATTTCTGTAAACTCATATATTCATCTCCTCCTATGCAAGAATCATTGCAACTATGAAAGATACTCAAAAATCTTCAAGTAAAGTACCCAGTTAGTCTAGTAATTTCTATCCGAAATTCCTATCCAAAAACAGAAGAAAATAACTGCCTGCACAAAGATAAAGTGCAACTTGAGTTATGACATAGATCGAAGATTCAAGCAAAGTTAATTTTCTTTCTCTCCTAATTTTCTTAAAGTGTCTATAGTAATAGACTGAACATAGGAGTAATATTATTCCTGATACTTGGGTTATATTTTCCAATACACTAACCAAAAAATCATCTCCTCGCAATAAATCTCCTGAGAATAGTTGTATCCTTCTTATCTGCTCTGCTGTTAATTGGAGAAGAAAAAGATTGGATCTACTTTGTAAACCCCCAATAGTTTAGCAACTCGCTTTACGCATCCTAATTTTTTAATTGTTTGGTGTTTATAAAAAATGCTGTTCCTATTATAAATATGCCTAAACAAACGAACATACAATCCCTGAATAATCATCATCAAATATTGTTGTGATAACCAAAATAATAAACATAATTAGTACAAGGGTTACATATAAGCCTTAATGTATTTCATAAGTTATACCTTCGCCTTAATAGCAGTTCTTATTAAAACACAAAAACGCCCGCACTTATTCAACTAAACTGCCTGGAAATTTTGCAATTACACTTTAATAAAGAATCCATTTGAAGGATATTCCGCAAGAGAAAAGAAAAGTAAATACGAGTTGTTAATTTGGTCTAAGGCAACTTATTTTTATGCTCTAAATTTATTTAGTATTGGTAAAAAAGGTTGTTGTAGACCCACTCGATATTCGTCTGATATCATAGTTGAGTATTAATTGAATGAAGTAGGTTAAGGGTATTTGAGGAGAATTTCTTCCCTCAGTTTTTTAGTTTTAAAACTCTTAATCGGAGGAGAAATAAATGGTTAGTGAAAGAGAACAAATTAGCAAAAAAGTTGCATGGATTGCACTTGTATCCAACCTAATTCTAATGATAGGTAAAATCTTCTTTGGCCTTTTTGGAAGTAGTGAGGCTGTATTTGCAGACGGCATCCACTCTGGGGCAGATGTAGTAGCTTCGATTGCTGTGCTAGCGGTTGTAGGTATCTCTAATAAACCACCTGATAAGGATCATCCCTTTGGGCATGGTAAGGCAGAGGTGATTAGTGAAGCGATCGTTGGAATTATTTTAATATTAGTTTCACTATATATATTCGTAGAAGCAATTTTAGCATTTTTTGATAAACCCGGTGTACCACAGTACAGTGCATTGATTGTAGCTATAATTTCTTACATAGCAAAAGAAATATTATATAGATACTCCATAAAACAGGGGAAAAAGTGGAATAGTAAGGCTATAATAGCGATTGCTTATGATCATAAAGGTGATATTATTGCTTCCCTTGCAGCATTTATAGGAGTCCTTTTAGCGATTATAGGAAATGCAATTGGATGGACATATTTGTTATACGCGGACGCAATCGCAAGTGCTTTAGTAGCTTATTTTATTTTTAGAATCGCAATGGAATTAGTTAAACCTTCTGTTGATATTTTAATGGAAAAAAGCGTGGATCAGTATCTTTTAGACAGTTATGAAGCGACTATTCATGAATTTTATCAAGTAAAACGAATAGACAAAATCCGTGCAAGAGAACACGGTCACTATAAGATTCTAGACGTTCGTCTTTCACTTAATCATGATTTAACAATTAAACAAGGCCATGATATAGCTCGTGATATAAAAAATGAAATATTAAATAAATACCCCGATGTAGGGGAAGTCCTTATTCATGTAAATCCTTACTATATAGAATAGAACTTAATCAAAAGAAACTTACAAAAAACCTCACTTTCTTCAATGAAGTGAGGCTTTTTTGTGAATAAAGATAAATTCTAAATTATTTAAAGTTGTATTGACTAGGATAAAAGGTAGAAAAGGGCTTGTGTGTATTGATTTATGATACCGTTACTACCGTCTTGCCTGAATTAAGGTAAACCAATCATTTCCATTATACTTTCCGGAAACTCTATATATTGGCTGATAGAAGTCTTTCGTATCGTACATATATGAAAGCTCGATTAATTCTATTTCAAGTTGATCTCCTTGTTTTATAACAAGATCTTCCTCATTCACCAGTGCATTATATTTTATTTGGGGAAATTCCCCATTTTTTATTCGCTCATACACTTCCGCAGGAGACAGTATGTTCACTTCTCGTTTAAATTGATTCTTATGTAAATTATATGCTAATGAAGAAACACTGCCATCTTGTTTAAGATCAAGCATTATATCTCCTGTCCAATAATCAGTATTTAAATAAGTACTATCCTGAAGATTCCATTCAAATTCTCCAGTATCCAATACCGTCATTTCAGCATCTTGAGGTAGTATGGCAAATTCGTCCATCATTGCCTTTGCCTTATCAACCATTGACTCTTTCCCTGAAAAAGAAGTTTGCCCTGGCGTATTATTATTCTCTTTTAATGACCAGTCTCCCTCTGAACCTATAAACAACGTGTATTGGGACCCTGCTTTGTTTTCCAATAGAATCTCACGATCACCTCTATAGACATGTTCATTCAACTTTGATAATCCTAATTTCTGTTGCAATAGGGCTTCAACTCCATCATTTTTAATGGTTTTCCTATATACTGGGGCAACTGTAGGTAATGAGCTTAATTCCAGTGAAGTTGATACATGCACATCTGACATATTCGATTTTGTATAGGCGTTTATCGCTAGATGACCAAACTCCTGTTGGGCGTAGACAATATTCATCCCAACAAAAATCAAACCCATCAATAGAGGTATGGCAAGGTTTCCGATTAGACTTTTTATTTTCACTTTTTTGTGATGCGCAACGGAAGCCCCTAGTCTGTATAACTGGTATCCAATAATACCACCAAGTGAGTTGTTCATTAAATCATCAAGCTCAAAAATCCCAGCTCCTGAAAGTGTCTGATACGTTTCTATAGATAATGTAGCACTTATAACTACAAGAAGAAGCCACTTAAATTTTTTGAATTTAGAGTTCAATAAAGGTAAAAAAACACCTAGCGGAACAAACATTAAGATATTAAAAATACAATTTTGAAGATCACGTAAAGAGTATTTTTTCCACGCATCAATATAACCACTAAACGGCTGAAGGTTCATCTGCAGGTAATGGGAAGTGCCACGATCAAAAATAGTTAACTCAAACACAAAAATAATATACCCGATAAAGATTGCACCAAGAACAAGCTTCTTTATATGAATCTGTTTTTTTCGATTTGACGGCTGTTTTCTATAATAAAAGAAATAATATAGTGCGATAAGTATAAACTCTATTCCAATAATCATTAATACCGGCAACATAAAATACCGAACATTACTAAAAATTTCTGTCATTCCCAAGATGAGACTCTCCTAACTTATTTATTTTGATATTTTGCGTTCTACAAGAAAAAAGAGACCATTTTATATTTCATTACTATTAATTCCTTTGGCTTAATTTTAGGTAATATTGTCGACCTTTGTTATTGTAAATGGAAATTATTAATAATTAGGTAGGTTATTTATGAAGAATTTCTTAAGAACTTGCTATGCTTTCTTGCGCTTTTAATCATCAATATAGGAAAGACCAGGGAGCTCATAAATTTAATGAATCAATAGAGACTATTAAATCAGTATCAGAAGGAACAGCTACAGACGTTGAACAACTGACAGTGACAGCAACAACGGAACAATATAACAGCTCTTCTGTACAAAATCATTCTATTTTCGTAAAAAAGAGCGTTATCGTTCACATGAAAATAAAATTACGAACATCACGGAAATTGGTGATTACCTTGTTGAACATCCAATTCCGCAGGTTGTATCCTTTACTGGATCATCTCCAGTAGGTCGCCATATAGGATCTATTGCTGGGAAAAACCTAAAAAAAGTATCGCTTGAATTAGGGGGAAATAGTCCATGTATTATTTTAGAAGATGCGGATATTAAACAAGCAGTGGATGCTGCTGTATTTGGAAAGTTTATTCACCAAGGACAAGTTTGTATGAGTATTAATCGTTTATTTGTGAAAAGAGTATCAGAGCTCCCTTATGGTGATCCAAAGAATCCGTCTACAATTATTGGACCTATTATTAACGAAAAACAAATTGAGAGAATTCTAAAACTTGTAGATACTGCGAAAAAAGAGGGGGCGAATTTTGCGCTAGAAGGAAAACGAGTAGGGAATGTTCTTACTCCTTTTATCCTGACAGATGTTACGAATAAGATGACCATCGCTCAAAATGAAATTTTCGGACCTGTTGCTTTGATTATTCCATTCGATACAGAGCAGGAGGCTATAGATGCGGCGAATGATACAGAGTATGGATTAGGTGGAGCTGTTTTTACTTCTGATATAGAACGAGAAGAAAAAATTGCAAGAGAAATCGAGTGTGGTACGGCACATGTTAATGATCAGCCGGTGAACGTTGAACCAACTCTTCCTTTTGGTGGAGAGAAATTTTCTGGCATTGGACGATTTGGTGGCGAGTGGACACTTGAAGAGTTTACAACGATGAAATGGGTTTCTATTCAAAAAGAAAGAAGAAAATATCCGTTTTAAACTAGTGTAAGGGAAGAAGCAAGATGCTTGTTCCCTTACTTCTTTTTTATACACTTTGTATCACTTTGTATCAGAACTATCAGGATTATCCTGATGGTCCTCGACGTTGTACAATTCGAACGGTTCGTCTTTATCTGGGGTTATCCTGATGCTCCCATCGAGAACTCTCCTGTCGTGACTCTAACCCTCACAGCACACGGCGACCGCACCGAGATGAGTTTCCACCTACACAGATTGGCCGGTCATTCTGGTGATCAGTACGTGTACGACAGATGGTCCGATACGCTCGATAATCTGGCGTCTCTCTTGAGTGACTAGAGGTAGTAATCGGGGACGATTGATAAATTAGTTTACTCGCTTCTTCAATGAAAAAATGGGAACCGCGATTTGCGATTCCCTAAAATTTTTATTTATTTGCACTATTAATAACACTAAGAGAATTGTTAAGAGCAGACTGAAATATTATTACATTATAGAGAAGATCCAATTGTTATACTTGCGGATGAATTAAAAATTAAACAGCTTCTTATTATTTTGCTGGATAATGCAATGAAATATAGTAAGGATCAAATTGATGTATTTATAGAAAAGGATCCACAACATGTCATTATACGTGTAAAAGATTATGGAATTGGAATACCTAAGGAAGAACTTCATAATATTTTTGAACGATTTTACAGAGTGGATAAAGCAAGAACTAGAAAAACAGAAGGCTCTGGTTTAGGACTAAGCATTGCAAATAGGATTATGAAATTGTATAAAGGTGAAATTAAAATTACAAGTAAAGAGGGAATAGGGACGACAGTAGAATTGTATTTACCATTTAGTAAAATTTAATAAATATTTTTATTGACGTCTAGAAATCACAAATCGTCTATCAAAGTAATTTATTGGACAATCAACCTCACTTTCTTCAATGAAGTGAGGTTTTTTTGTAAAAAAAGATAAATTCATTCTATACTCCTAAAGTTTGCATCAAAAAGAACCTTTACACTGTGGACATTTGGGGAAGTGGTAGAAAAAGAATAACCACTCTAAATTCACGGAGGGAGCGACTATCACTGCAAGCAGTATCAGCTGCAAAGTGCTATAAATAATCTGTTTGCGGAAGGTATGAAGTATATCCTGTACAAATTCATATTCGAACGGTTGAACAATTTATTGGTCATATCTGGTTGTTTGCATATTGACAAAAAAAGTTAAGGCGTGGTTTAATTTAATTATTAAATAATTATTTAAATGTTTAAATTGTATAAGAAAGGGAGGTGATAATATGACGTTAAATCTTACATTCAAAGCACTCTCCGACCCAACCCGACGCAAAATTCTTGATCTACTCATGGATAAGGATTTAACGGCTGGGGAAATTGCCGATCATTTTCAGATGACAAAGCCTGCAATCTCTCATCATCTTAGCTTGCTCAAGCAAGGTGGATTGGTATGGGACGAAAGGCAAGGGCAGCATGTTGTTTACTCCATCAATACGTCTGTATTACAGGAAGTAATGAAGTGGTTTATGCAATTCAATAAAAGCAAGGGAAAGGGAGAGGAAAATTTATGAAAAAGTATTTGTTTTCGTTGTTAATTTTCATTATAGCTGTGATAGCAAGTATATGGAGCTACCCACAGCTTCCTGAAAATATTATTTCCGCTTCAAAGTATCAAAGTGATTCTAACGCTACTCCCAGAGAGTTTATTGTAAGCATGATTCCCGTAATGATGATTCTTGTGTTTGTCTGCATGGCATTGATACAGAGGCTTGGATTGAATAAAAAAAGCCCGCGCTCTGTTGAACCGGTTAATGCGATTCTGAACGGTGTTATTCTTATCCTTCTGCCAGTTCACGGTCTGGTATTGGCCTATGGCATGGGTAATCCTTTTAACGTGGATATTATTGCTCCTCTAGTTACAGGTGCTGTGTTCATTGTGATTGGTAATTTTATTCCGAGAATGAGAGGGAATATAGGCTCCAGCCTGGCTACTTCCGTATACGATACCAATACTGGGATCGAAATTCGTAAGTCTCACCTTTTCATGGGTCGGGTATATGTAGCAGGCGGCTTCATCATGCTGGTTAGCACACTCGTGCCTGGCGGCGCCTCTTTACCGGTCTTTATTACTCTGTTGCTGCTTACTGTAATGATCTCTCTCATTGGGTATTACAAGTTGCTACGGGGATAAAGAAACCTGCTCTGTGATTATGTAAAAAGATCATGCCTTGAGTTATTTTAAAGTGTACCCTGCAGAGTAGACACAAAAAAAAGTCTACCTGCAGGGTATATTTTTGTATGAATTAGAAACACAACTAGAGGAATACAATTGGGAATGGAAAGCTATGAGGAGAAAGATTAATGCCTCATTAGGTCGGTCAACAAGATTGGTTTTAAAGTTCATTCTCTTTTTATTGAGTACATTCCGCTTTAAGTTGTAACTATTCAGTAAAGGACACGCCATAAATAAAAGGTAGCGTATGATTCCCAGTTTTTCCATGGCAACGATATTTCTAAGATTTCTTCTTTTGTAGGCTTTCGGTTCAAATTACGTAATATTTTTATCGAATTAATAAGACCCACATCATCGATAGGAAAAGCTGTCTGGAACCTGAGGCAGCGCATTAGAACATAATTGGCTGTCCAAGGACCGATTCCTCGTATTTTAATCAAGTTTTTTTCAGCATCTTTAAAGTTCATTGTCATTAATTTTTCCTTTGATAATTCTCCACTTGCCATTAATTTGGCGATTCCAATGATATATTCACTTTTCTTTACAGTCATTTTAATATGTGCTAGGTCGGGAGGTGTTAACTGTGCAATTCGTTCGTACGATGGGAACACCCAATACTTTTTGCCATTCCATTCGATAGAATCGCCAAATCCTTCTACAAATTGCTTCTTTAAGGAGTACGCGAAGGCTAAGTTAATTTGTTGCCCTAAAACTCCCCAACATAAAGCTTCAAATAAATCAGGAATGCCGACAACTCGCAATCCATAAAATTTTCGGGCAGGCATTTTAAGTAAGGGGTCTGCTTTGGCCATTTCATAAAACGGCGTTAAATCGTTATCAAGATCAAACCACTCATGAATATATTTTACAATCGCTTCCCGTTGCCACTTTTCAATAGGTCTAGAATCATTTAGGAATTGAACAACCATTTGTTTATTATTGATTACGCTTACCTGTACTAAAGAACGAATTTCCCCAATTGCTATAACTTTTGTAATGATATCGTTCTCTATTTCATACATGCATTCATTTTTTTCCCTTGTTAGATAGCCAAGGTTTGCATTCATGTCGAAAGTATCAGGTAATGTAATGACAATATCATCATTGATTTCATGCCATGTCATTTTTTCGTTCTCCTAACCTTATTATGATTTTCTAATGTAATTTTACTTTATCACATAATAATCTCTACTAATTTTGTTATCTTGCTATTACATTCTAAACACCTTATTTTTTTCTATTTATGAGGTTATAGTGTTAGTTATCAAGAATGCTAAATAGGAGTGGATAAAGATGGTCCAAGATATAAAAACACGTGTCGAAAACTTAAATTGGGATTCCATTCAAAATGAATTAGATGAGCAAGGATTTGCAAAGCTTCCAGCGATTTTAACAAAAGAGGAATGTGAATTCTTCATAGAATCGTATTGTGAGGAAGAGTCATACAGAACGACCATCAATATGACGAGATATCGCTTTGGGAATGGAGAGTACAAATATTTTTCCTATCCATTACCTGAAATCATCCAACGTTTAAGAGAGTCCTTCTATTTAGAATTGGCCAAAACAGCCAATCGATGGTTAGGTTATTTAAAGAAAACCGAACAGTTTCCAGATCATCTTCAAGATTTTCTGAACACCTGTGAAGAATATGAACAAACTAGACCGACACCTTTAATATTAAAGTATGAAACAGGCGGGTTTAATTGTTTGCATCAAGATTTATATGGCGATATATTTTTCCCGTTTCAAGTAGTATTTGTATTAAATCAACGGGATAAAGATTTTTGTGGTGGAGAATCTCTATTAGTGGAACAAATTCCTCGTGCTCAGAGTAGGGGACATGTCATTACTTTGGAACAAGGCAGTGCGCTGGTCTTTCCTACGAACCATAGACCTGTTCTAGGGAAAAAAGGATATTATAAAAATACGGTTCGTCACGGAGTAAGCACGATTACTTCTGGAGAACGATACGGTCTTGGAATCATTTTTCACGATTCTAAATAAAGTGAAACTTTGATCAGTGGGGGGTCTCTTCATCCCCCACTGATCATTAGTTAAACCAATCGGGCTTTTACGGGCTGTTCATCTCCCACCTAAACTTCTCCGATTTCTCTATGTTTTGAGGTGGGAGTCTTACAGCCCGTTAATGCGGGATAAAAATTAAACTTCAATATCTTGCTATTTCATACCCAGAATTGTACATTCTGAATTCATAGGAAGTATATTGTAAGGAGAGGTGAGATAAATGCCGGATAGTATCAATAACGGACATATAGAGAGACATGATTATCGAATTTCAAATGATGTAGAAATGATAACAGATGAAAAGTGGCAAGCAATACTAAATAATGATGCAGCGTACAATAATCAATTTTTCTACGCTGTAAAGTCGACAGGGATATTTTGTAAACCATCCTGTAAATCCCGCGTTCCGAAAAAAGAAAATGTATGTATTTTTTCAAACGCAGAACAAGCCCTCCGCGCAAATTTTCGCCCTTGTAAACGTTGCAAGCCCACTAATGAAAATCTGCCTGATAGCGAGTGGGTTAATTTAATTACTGAATACATTGATAAAAATTTCACAGAAAAATTAACGCTAGAATCGTTAGCAACTATTTGTCACGGGAGTCCGTATCATATGCATCGAACATTTAAAAAGATTAAAGGTATTACGCCGGTTGAATATATACAACAAGTTAGAGTACACGCGGCTAAAAAGTATTTGATTCAGACAAATAAAGCGATTGGAGATATCGCCATATGTGTAGGTATAGCTAACGCGCCATATTTTATTACTTTATTTAAAAAGAAAACTGGACAGACACCAGCACAATTTCGTCAAATGAGTAAAATGGAGGAAAAGTACAATGGAAACAAAGAATAAACCAACCCTTTATTGGTCTTTACTAAAGTTTAAGGATTGGAATTTTTATATTGCTTCAACTTCAAAGGGGCTTGTGTTTGTAGGTTCACAGAACAAACCATTCGAGGAATTGTTCGAATGGGCTAAGAAACGCTTTCCAGGAAGTCCTCTTGTTGAAGATGATAAAAAGCTTGAACCCTATGTCGTTGAAATCACTCAGTATCTAGAAGGAGAACGGAAAGCTTTTACTGTTCCATTTGAGTACGTAGGTTCGCAATTTCAGCTAGCAGTCTGGAATGCACTTTGTGAAATTCCTTATGGACAGATGAAATCCTATTCCGACATTGCAAATGATATAAATAAACCAGCAGCTGTTCGTGCTGTAGGAGCGGCTATTGGGGCTAATCCGGTATTAATTACTATACCGTGCCATCGTGTAATAGGAAAGAATGGCTCATTAACTGGCTATCGGGGAGGTTTAGAAATGAAGACACGGCTACTGGATCTAGAAAAGCGAGCTTCATCTAGCAATGGGTAATTATTGACGCACAATGAATGGAGGTTCCGTCATGAACAGTGAAATATTCTATAAAAATCCGAAAACCATTTTGAATAAAGGGACTGGCTTTCTTTCCGGATATACTCATTCACTAAATCCTTATACAGGCTGTTCATTTGGGTGTTCCTATTGTTATGTACGTGAAATGCCTGTATCTCTTTTTCGAGAAGGAGAATGGGGAAATTGGGTCGATGTTAAAAACGGAGCTGCAAATTTATTAAAAAAGGAGCTCCATCGCGCCAAAACCAAAGGGAATGTAACTATTTTTATGTCATCAAGTACTGACCCGTATCAACCAATAGAGCATAAGGAAAAAGTGACGCGATCTTTACTAGAAGTTATGGTAGAAAATCCCCCTGACTTCCTATTTGTACAGACGAGAAGCCCACTCGTAAGTCGAGATATCGATTTGCTGCAACATTTTAAAGATAAAGTTCGGGTAAGTATGACAGTAGAGACCGATAGAGAAGATATTCGCAAGCATTTTACGCCCTATGCTCCGCCTATTCCAGCAAGGCTTAAAACACTCCAACTGCTTGCTGAATTCGGTATTCCTACACAGGTTGCCATCGCACCCGTTTTACCAAGTAGCGAGAGATTTGCAGAAATATTGCGTCCCTTAGTTAACCGAGTATGTATCGACGATTATTTTATGGGGGACGGCAGTGGTGGTAAACGCACACACAAGATGGGCTTACAAGCGTTATATAGAAATCTGGAAATGGAAGAATGGTATCATCCATCCGTCTATCAAATGGTTTATAAACGAATGCGGCAGTATTTTTCGGAAGATGAACTTTTTATTAGCCAGAAGGGTTTCGAACCCTAGCGTTATAAATAGTAATTTTGGTATGAGGGGGAATTGAAGTGATATATATAATTAGAGACAATCGATGACAAAAATCCAGACACAAGGTAATTAACGAACTATCGCGTGTGAAACTAATATAATCGAAAGACGGGCTACACCCTGCATAGGCTTTCTCGTTCGGAAAATCTGTAATAATATAGCCATTATTTAAGTAAAGATGCCGTGGGGGATCCTCATGAAACGATTAAAGTATTAATGACGCACTTTTTAAGAACCTCAACTAGGAACCTTCAACAAGCTTAAATTATCCTTAGCTACCACAGTTAACAACTATTCATTATCAACCTAAATTATCCCACGCATTTTAACGGTTACGATAATTTTCATAAGAGCTAACTACCCGTAATTGGGTAATTAGCTCTTATTTAAAGGGAATAAATCAATATAATCGAAAAGAATCAATTGCTTTCTTTTTCTGTTCGTACTCAACATGTGAATAGACTTGCGTTGATGTAATACTTTCATGGCCGAGTAATTCTTGTAGTATTCGTAAATCAACGTATTCTTTATTTTGGTGTAATATCAATGTTGCACAAGTATGCCTTAAGTGATGTAGCGTGAAGCGGGTAGGTGGAAGGTCTACCTTTTTCGACGCATCTTTAAAGATAACATGTAAACCCCGCGGATCTAATGCTTGACGATATTTATTTAGGAAAACAGGTTCTGATATGCTCTTAAAGAAGCTTTGTAGAATACCAGAAGCGGGATGAAGGGGCAATATACATTCTTTTTCCCTTTTCCATCAATTCGAATCGTTTCATTAACCCAATCAACTTGTTCCCAGGTTAATGAAACTAGTTCAGATCGCCTCAGACCTGTTGCTGCTAACAATTTAAACATTAAGAAAAACGTGATTAGTTGCGTTCTAAATAGTTAAATAGCTGTTGTAGATCCATCAAGGTCATATAGATTGCAAGTCGAAAAGTATAGATAGTATGGGTAGTTGACGAAGCATTCTTTCACACAATAATTTCAGTATACATAATATAAATATCTTGGTCATAACCTTCTAATTTTCGGATGGTTTCGTTCAAAAGGGGGATTATTCGAATAAAATGTGCTAATACATTAGCAAACATTGTGTTAACTTTCTGTTTTGAGATTTTAAATGAGGTATGCATGACATATAAATAAAGAAATGTAGTTATTCAGTACATTTAAATCTATCTGAAATATAAATTTTTACAGTAAGTAGAACGAAAGAGAACATTCAGTTGACCTTATTGCAAAGCTGCTTTTCATACAGCATAGAGCCAGTAATAGTACTTATTTCTCCCATCTGGAAGGGTGATGGCCAATTATGAATAGACATTCTTTTGGAGTAGACATTAAGAAAATTATATTGCTCGTTGGATGTCTTGTAATAATGATGATACTTGGTGCTTGTACAAATGAAAAAACAAGTCAGTCAGAATTTAAAAAACAATATTTTGAAGGGAAAAGTGATAATTGGTATGTAAAAATGGTAAGCGAAATGGATAGCAACAGGCGTTATATTATTTCTTATATTGGGGAAGAGAATAAACCATTAAATTTTAAATATGAAATATATGAATCTTCACACAACCCAACATTTGGCGATGGCGAATTTAAAAACCAAGAGGAATTTGAAATTCATGTAAACTGCGGTGGACCGTGTGATGCCCTTCCTAATAGCGTACCTATTCAAATTAAATGGGAAGGAGAAGAAGAAAAAGTAGTAATTCGTAATAAAAAATAGAATGTTGTCGGTAACATCGTTCGATCCTGATTTTTTTGAATTATTTAGTAAACATTACATCAAATCTCGGCAAAAACACAAGTTGGACTAATCTACCAATCTGATGGAGGAAATATCTACAAGTGTATGTACAACTGCATTATCAGTATTTAATTGACCCTAAGTTAATTCAACAAGCTCCGAACGCCGCATACCTGTAGTTGCTAGCAACTAATCATAGCCATATTCCTAGGTGCTAAACGGCCTTCAGCTCGCTCTAAATTAGCTCATAATGATTCCTACTATCGCTAAACAAGTAGATGGCCATTCGAATGATGTTACATTTGCTAGGTCTATGATTAAAATAGCAATCATGTGAACATTTAAAATAGTAAAGCCAATGATATTTTTTTCTTAAACTTATACTAAATTCCCTCCAAATATGTACTCCAATGCAATTGAGGTGGTTTTGCTTATTCGTATAAACCTTGACGGAAAAAGAGTATCCCAAGGAAAAGCTGTGGTCGTCTTTTCCTTGGGATTTTGTATATGTTAATGGCGCAAGAAGTGAATATTAATGAAACTAATATGGGGTGGGGAAGCCATTATCAATTACGCCAAGGCGAAATTGATAAACTTAAATCATCTTTTTCAGAACTGAATATAAAAACTCAGCATCTTTTCCTACTCCACAAATAAGTGCTGATCCTCTTTGATGTTGCCACGGTAATCCTATATAATATAACCCTTGTATTGGACTTACACCTCTTTTATGAAGAGGAAAACCTTTTGCATCTGAAACTCCCTCTATGTCGATCCATTTGTAGTCAGGAACAAATCCTGTTGACCAAATAATATTTTGCACGTTTTTTTTGCTATGATCGCTAAAAGTTATCTCTCTTCCTTGTGTTTGTATGACTCTTGGTTTAATATTAATTTTTTCTTTACGAATCAGATGCTTTAATTCAAGGCTAAAAATAGGATCACTTTGTTTTCGGAACCATGATCCGCGCCTTGTATCAGTTCCTGCATATAAGAGACCAATCTTTTCTAACCAGTAAAAAATGCTTTTGCCTATAATACTAAGTGGTAAAAGTTTAAATGAATGGCTAATAGCAATGGTTACTTCACGATTTTCTGCGAGTTCAGTCGCAATTTGCGTACCAGAATTTCCTCCTCCAATCACTAGAACTGGACCATCTGGAATCATCTCCGGTGATTGATACTGGGAAGAATGAATTTGAAACACCTCTTGTGAAAGACTTTGGGAAATTGAAGGAATGAACGGTTTCTGAAAAGCACCAGATGCGATAATAACATGTTTGGAATGAAATATCCCCTTATCAGTAGTGACTTCAAATGTATTCTTTATTTTTTGTACTTTATGTACAGTTGTCTCCATTTTCACCGGTAACAAAAAACGGTTAGCATATGCTTCAAGATAATCCGCGATTTCATCTTTTGTAGGCAATACGTTTTTATCTCCTTCTAATTTCATCCCTGGCAGTGAACTATACGATTTAGGTGTAAACAGGACCAAGGAATCATACCTTTTTCTCCATGAATCTCCAAGTCTTTTTTCTCCATCAAGTATTACAAAATTAGAGCCTCCTTGTTGCAAATAATACCCCATACTTAATCCAGCTTGCCCAGCACCAATCTTTATCCCACATCCTACTTTAAATTAATATATGTTCATATATTCATATAATAACGTCATTATAACAACTCCTTCTCACACGTCAAGTAGTTTTCATCAATTATGATCAGAGTTTTTTAAATGTTTTAACACATATTAGGGACAAGTTAATGTATAAGAATGTTGCTGTATTTAATAGGTGACAGCATAAACTGCCTACTTTTTTGAAATAATTTTGATACATATATTAGTTCTATCTAATATGAATTGGAGGAGAATTTATGACACATAATTCTATCGATTTAAAAATTAAACTAATACATGATTTTCAAATAAGGTACGACTTCAAATTTTAGAATGTATTAAAGATAGGGAAAAAACCGCTTCGCAGATAAAGGCAATCATTCAAATATTTCGCAACACATAGCTTGGGGTCGAAACGAAGGAAAATACTGTTATTATAGCTTGAGAAATGAGCGCATTCGAGAGTTACTTGAAATGTTTAATATCGTATTAGAAGATGTTTAATCTGATGTTGCATGTTGTGCTAAACATATAGATTAGAGGGATAGGGATGGCAGATAAATATTGTAATTCAAATAATCATGCTGATAAAAATAATCAAGAAATAAAGAGGTGTTGTGATAGTTCAAAATCAAGATTCCTGCAATACCCCTGTAGAAGCACCGACTACTTCACCAACCGTCGCTAAACAAATGTTTATTCCACTCGAAGATAATTTAGCAAACCGTATCAACCCAAAACATATAGAGACTGATAAATATCAAATGTATTATTGGATTTTTGGAATGGGCTGTACGGTATGCAGCAGAAGTTGTACTGCCATGACTTGAGAGAACAACCTTTACTTAGTGGTATAAGCATCTATGAAATTAAACAAACGACTTCTGTTCGTTAAGGAAAGGAATCGACTTTTTTAGAGGGACAGCCGAGATACATGTAATTAGGATCATAGTCTAGATTTTATTCCTATCAGTACAGTTTTAAAAAAACAGATCAAAATCTTTATATATATGCGTCAGTTTGTAGCATAGATAAATAATGCAGTATCTGCTGCTTACTGTAGGCAACATGTATATTATTTCTTTCTAGTTTGCTAGCCATAATACTTCCCTCAAAAATTGCAACAATAAAGGAGGCAACCGCCTTTGTATCGATATTAGGCTTTAACTCTCCGTTTTGAATACCTTCTTCGATAATCTCTTCAATCATTTCGAGATATGTATGGAAAACACGAAGTGCCTTTTCTCTTAATTGTGGATTGGTATCATCACTGTCTACGGCAGTATTCAGCAACGGACATCCCCCTTTTATTGGTGGATTATTTATTACATCTTCATATACATTAAAAAAAGCACCGATTTTTTCTGATACTGTATTAGTTTCGTGTAATGCTTCAGAAAAATGTTGTGAGACAGTATCAATAGCGTAATCAAACGCCTCTAAAGCAATCTCATCTTTACTTTTGAAATTGCGATAAATTCCCCCTTTTTGCAGTCCTGTAGCCTCCATAATGTCATTCATTGAACAGCCAGCATACCCTTTCTGATTAAATAATTCTGCCGATTTTAGGATGATGTGCTTTCGTGTTTGTTCACCTTTTCGCATGATATCCTCCATTACTTATTATTGTTGAGAATTTGTAACATGTATTAGTTGTACATTAACATATAGTAAGTTATATTAAAAGAGACTGAATGGTCTCTTTGTGAAATTCACTAATAGGAGCTGGTATTAGAAATACTATTTGATTAACATATAACTTTCTTACAATATCATCGATACATATCATGAAATTAATATGAAAAACAAATTTAATTAAACTAAGGAGAAATCATTATGAAAATCGCAATTATGCTTTTCGATGGAATCACAGCATTAGATGCAATTGGTCCATACGAGGTATTTGCTGCTTCAATGAACTATGAAGTGAAGTTTGTCGCTAAGAAAAAAGGGTTAATTAAACTGGACTCAAATATGGGTTATTTGCATGCAGATTACAGTTTTTCTGAAGTTACTTCAACTGATATTCTTGTTGTTCCAGGTTGCAGTCCGCCAAATTATAGAGCTCCAATGAATGACAAAGAAACGTTAAATTGGATTCGCCAAATACATGAAACTTCAAAATGGACTACGTCAGTTTGTAACGGATCTTTGATTTTGAGCGCCGCAGGCTTGTTAAATGGAACCAAAGCAACTGGTCATTGGGGATCCTTCGACCTGCTCAAATCACTTGGAACCATTCCAACCGATGAGAGAGTGGTTCGTCAGGGCAAAATCGTTACAGCAGCTGGTGTCTCCTCTGGTATTGATATGGCACTCCAATTAATAGCTTGGGAGTTAGGAGAAGATATGAGTAAAGGTGTTCAACTAATTTTGGAATACGATCCTCAACCTCCGTTTGACGCGGGTTCACCAAAGAAAGCACCTACTTTATTGGTAGAACAAATAAGAGGAATGTTACAAGAGTTTGCAAAACGGGAGCCCGATGTATAAATCACAGATAAATCAGTACCTTCTAAATAGTAGTATGAGGGGGGGATTGAGGTAAAAGGTATCTGATCATGACCACTTTCAAGTATTAATGTGAGTTAAGTCTTCAATATTATTAATTTTTGCTATAGTTTTAAAGATTAAGTATACCGGAATTGGTATGACCGAAGAAGTACAAATCGGATCTTTGAACAATTTTATAAAAGTGACCGCTCAAGTAATCGACAGAAAAAAGGTAACAGCTAGGACAGTCTATTGTCCAAAAAATCGTAGAATTACCATGGGAAAATATCTTTCTCAACCTAGTGAAGGTATGATTTTTACGGTCGCTCTTACAAATGGAGAGGAAGTAACAAATGAGAAGTAGACAAGGTTTAGTCATTAGTCTATCTGTTATTGCTGTGATGTGGATTTTGCATACAGCATCTAAGAATTTTATGGTCGACCCGACCTTCTCGACATTGCTTTTGAACAAGGAAGTAGAACTTCCAAATGTAGATTTATGGGCCGTTACGATTCAACTGCATATTGTCTTAGCAATTATTACTTTGATTACCGGTCCATTAGGTCTTTCGGAAAGTATTAGAAAGAAGAGGCCTGTGCTACACCGGTGGAATGGCCGCATCTATGTAGTAGCAATTGTATTCAATATAATTCCAGGTTATTATGTATCGTTTTATGCAAATGGGGGAGTGTGGAGTGTCATTGGCTTTTTAATCTTAAATACACTCTGGTTGCTTACGACGATAAATGGTTATCGTTTTATACGAAAAGGGCAAGTGAGACAACATCGAAATTGGGTACTAAGAAGCTTCTTTTTAACGTTTGCTAATTTAACGATTTACTTAATTATGGCGATTTTTCATTATGGTGTTGGTCTTCAATATGGTTTGTCTTATACGTTTGCAGTTTGGTCGGCCTTTATTCTTAATTTATTATTGGCAGAGCTAGTCATAAGAAAATCGAGCATCTAAGTCGTCCATTACTTGTTATTAGAGTGCATCTCTCTAATTGTAAGTGCTTTATTCTAGTATTAATGAAAATTGTGAACTAGTTTAAGAAGGAAAGAATCAAAAAGCTCAGAGGAATATCCTCTAATTGTTTTTTCGAGTTATTTACATATCTTAATAGAATGTTAACTTGTGGTCGGCATCTTAAACTAAAGAGCGTTTCTGTAATAAACAGGAACGCTTTTTTAAAAGGACTAAAGTTATTTGAAAAACTGTATACATTCAAGGGATATACTGTTTAAGTAAATGCTTATTCAAAAAAAGGCTAAATTTTAGAATAGTGAAGGGCACCACATAAGGAGATGAGAATTAAAGAAGTAGGCAAAATAAAATGGCAAGATCGATTTATTAGGATATCTTTATTAGTTTAAAGGGTGCATTAGTTGCATAATTAAAAAAATTCCATTTTGAGGATAAACATATAAATTTAAAATGGAACAATTTATTATTTATACACCCCACATTTAAATAGATTTTTGTCTTGTATCCTCATCTATTATATAGAATTGTCCATTTTTCATAAATGAAATTAGTGAGACAAAGAATAGTAGTCACCATTTTATTGAGATCCAATTTTGAACGGCAAACATTTTGCGATTTTTCATTCAATGAAGGATGGGGATTATTCTCGATATGATATAGAAGTATGTCAACCAATAATAGTAGAAGAGGAATTAAAAGATACTAGAATAAAATTTTTTGAGGAAACAAATTATATCTATACAATACATATAGGTAATTATGACAATATTAATTATGCCTATAATGCCTTATATGACTGGGCTCATTCAAATGGATATCTTTTAGAGGGTCCTTTTATAGAAAAATATTATACAGATGAGTTTATTACATTAGATAGCGATAAATATGTCACTGAAGTAGGTATAGCTATAAAAATTGCTAATTTGAAGGATAGTTGTTGCTTATGATAGACGTGGTGAAGAAGTTTGTTGGCGTAACATCACGACCGTCTTGTATTGGCTGTCCATATTTTTTATCCAGAAAAGACTTGAGCTTCACATTGTGTGAAGCTTTATATTAATACTGATTCGTTCTAGGTGTCTTTTTAGAGTGAATTCCAGAAAAAATGCTTAGTTGATAAAATTCAAAGAATTGGAGTGCATGATTAAATAATTACAATTTTGATGCAAATGTTTACTAGAATTAGGTGAAGGACCTATGAAAAGAAGTTAGAAAAAAGGATTAGAAAGCAATAGAGAAAATATGGTATTTTGAATAAAATTTTAACTATAGGGGGCAATATGCATGTCTTTATTTTCACAAACGATAACTGACTATTGGAAGTCGCAATTTTTAAACGGAGACGTTATCTACAATGATGAAATCTTTACGGTCACCATTAACCCTGATCTGAGCGAAGACAGTCGGATCATGGTGCTGGAAACTACTGACGGCCGGATTTTGGCAGTCTTGTCGCCTGAGATGGCCGAAAAGTTAGACCTTACTAAAGGACAAGAACTGTCTGAGCTGATCTTCCGCCAGAAATTAAATGAAGCAGGAGTCACATTGCATGGCGCAGATTATCTTTTTTATTTTTCAGAAGGAGAAAAGAATGTCTTGCTGCAAGAAAGCCTAGGAGGTACATTGCGTCAATTAAAAGAGCAAGATGGTGCGATTTTCTCAGAGTTCGAGTCTTCCGCTACTGAACAAGACTTAGATGATGCTTATGTCGAGTTGGATCACTGGGCGGTATTCGGCTCTTTTGAGCAAAATCGCCTAGTATGCGCTGCCAGCATGTATCCTTGGGAAGAAGATGTGCAAATTGCGGATCTCGGCGTACTGACTCTGACACATTTTAGAGGAAAAGGTCATGCTCGCAAAGTGGTACGTTCAATCTGCAAGTACGCCTTTGAGCAGGGGTACGAACCACAGTATAGATGCCAGCTCGATAACGAAGCCTCTACATTCCTAGCTAAAGCAGCTGGTTTGACGCTGCTTGGAAAGTGGGATGTGATTTCCCCTGACTGCACTGTCGGAGAGTCCGAGTAGGATTGAAATATAAATTGTTAAAAATTGGGATGAAGATGATTCAAAAGAATTTATCCGTGAATGGGAACCTAATTATGATTAAAAATTATATTTCTCAGCTATTATTCAAGCCTTACCAAAAAGAAATAGTTGTTGATGGATAAGATCAATCTCAGTTGGATAAAATATTTGTGAACTTAAAAAGTTCAAATTTCAAGGATTGGGAGGACTATATATGTCATCTGAAATGGGAGAAATACATCGTACTGGTCAAGACATTAACGACGAAATAGTACATTTTGGTGGGCAAGCTGAGAGTATTTTTAGTTCATTGGCTGAACAAGGTCGACTTTCAATACAAAAGAAAGCAGACGAATTAGCTGCACAGTATCTTGAAAGTAATCCTAATCCAGACTATTATGATTGTGTTGAAATTGTAGCAGAGGGAGTTTTGACAGCAGGGAAAGAAATAAAGGCTAGCAGTGGTTCTTGGGGAGAATCAGTAGATACAGCACTTGGTGCTGGTGTTGAAATTCCAGCAGCAAAAATAGCTTGTAAAAGAATAACGATGTTGTCTTAACATTAATTTTTGAAAAAGCGTAGGCGTAAAAAGCTTATGCTTTTTGATATTTATTGATTTCTTTTATCCTCTCCTCAATAGTAATTTTAGTTGTCTGGACATTCTTGGCCATATACAAAAGTACAGATATTATGGGGAATTGACGTATTTAAGCCCTCCTTCACGCCAAATAATTTTAGTTTACATAATATAGATACCTAATTATCGAAAGCTTCCTATAATTTATCGTTCAAAAGGGAATTATTCGTTTAAATAATACTAATTATCGTTTAATCTAGATTCTCCTTAAGACGAATAAAATATTCACCGTAACAATTAATTGCACTTCCAATTGTTAGACAAAAATGTAACCTAAGCCAGCAGATGCAGCAAGAACGCTAGAAGAGTTAGGTATAAAGGTAAGGATCAAGGATTGTATCGCAGAAGTAAAATTTAATGGCAATCAATATTTTTTCTTATCGGAAATAATTGGAGGTGATTTTGGAACTGGGCAAGATGAAGAGGACACTGACAAAAACAAAGATAGAGGAACTTATTTACCAATATAGGTAGAGGTCGAAAAAATGTTGACGATCGATGTTAAGCCGAAAGAAGTTGCTTTAAAGATTCATTCTTTATTCAAGTAGAAAACTACCTGATGCAGTGTAATGTTACTAAACAATACGAGAAAAGAAATTATAAATCACTGAGTTAAGTTGACCCTGAATGAGGGAGGATGTGACGGTCAACCAACGCCACAACCGAATCAGTACGTGCGATACACTTTGTCCAAGTAGAGATTACTTATACATAAAAACGTAGCGTCGTCACACGCTACAGCAAACTATTGAACATTATTAGGATTTAATTAACATCCATTGTAAAACAAACTCTTTGGAGAATTTTATTTTTTTGAACTACTTGATTTATTACTTTTTTCGGGAATACTTCGTTATTACTTAATATGTGAGCTAATAAGAATAAGTGTAATTCCTGTAAATAGGCAAATGATTCTCGCCACTGGAATTTTATCAGCTAGTCCAAATAATGCAATTGCTGTCGTTACGATTAAAACTGTTGGACCAACCAAAGCAAGCATTGTATTAATATAGAATGCTTTTTCTAAATTATTCAACTTTAGCATCAACAATCCAGCACTTACTTCAATACTTCCAGACAATACACGTAAAATAACCATAGCAAGAACCGATTTTTCAATAATTGTCATCATCCTATCTTTATAGAAAATTTCCGCTTATAATATAATCCCATCATTAGGATAATAATAGACTTCTGTTTTAATGAAATACTAAAATCAATATATGTATGATTCGTATCAAATATTCTTGTTATATTATGCTATATAGTGTTTATTTAATAGGTGACTTTCTAGTTAAAAGTTCAAATAATTTATTAATTGAATCAGTTTCATAAGTCCAATTTTTGTTTTTGAAAGGAAATAGTATAGGTGCATTGTTTATGATCTTGCAAAATCTAATAGAAGACTAAAGTGAAACCGAAAAATACGCTTAGTATTAAATATTGAAGAAATTAGGAAAAGCTTTAGTCTATAGTTGTAGAAAATCAAGGAGGTATTCACCCTAAATTATGTCAAATCGTGAAACATGGAAGGCTTTTATTGTGCGCTGTGAGAGTGATCGAGATGGGTAACTGTACGTGATACTGAATCTCGATTCGTCTCATAGCGTTATTTTTAATGTACATGTCTAAAATTTCTTGGCTCAATAATTTAAAAAAACTAGAAGTTCTTGTCCATACACAAACAATAGGAAAGCCTCCACTTCTTTTGTTTTAGTTTACATAAAATAAATAGTTTATTCATAATTTTTTAACGGTTGAACTACAAATTGCAGCAATTGCTGAAGATGATCAAGAGATTATGGCCATTCAGCATACGAAATATCCCGGTATTTGGCTTGCAATTTCATCCCGAATCAATCGGTACAAAAGAGGGAGACTTAATGATTCAAATATTTTAGATTCTTATTGTAAAGAAGGAGTTTAATAATAGATGTAAAACACCCTTATCTATATTTAGATAAGAGTGTTTTACGTTTGTAAGATACCAAGGTTTAAACTATTTATTTAAATTCAAAGCATTAGTTATTTGTTCTTCAATTTGAGTAACAGTTGTTAAACCTTCCAACGTTGCTTCTTCAATCGTTCTTGGTGCGAGACAATCACCAATTTGAGCTACATAAGGAGCCATGTTCTTTATTGTCTCAAACAGTTCTGTGTTTGGTATTCTTCCAACAGCTAAAATAACATGATCAGCATTTATTAATCTTTTCTCATGTGTAAATAGATTACGCATGTAAATTCCATCTTTCGAGATTCCACCAAAATCGTGATGTGTAATCATTTCGATATTTGCCTCGTATAAGTATTTCATATATTCATTTCGTAAATACTGATGTACATCTTCTGCAATATATAAACGCGCAGTAACAAGTGTTACTTGACAACCCTTTTCTGCTAAATAAAGGCTTGCCTCTAGCGCAGCCCAATCTCCTTTAAAATCAAATACTACTGCCTTTTCGTTCTTTTTAAAAATGTTTTTCTTAAATACATCATCAATTAATATCACTCTCTCATCCATTACTCCTTCGACATTAGGAATATAAGGTCGTGAACCAACTGCACAAATAATTGCATCCGCCTTAAAATCTTCAATTTCCTTTGGAGACAACTTTGTATTAAGCTTTAGTTGGATATTAGTCAATGCCAGTTGGCGTGAAAAATTATCGAGCATCGCTGAAGCCATTTCATTTCGTTGTGGGGCAAGTAGCATCAAATTAAGCGACCCACCAATACGATCCGATTGATCCACCACTGTTACATCATAACCCATAGTATCCGCAGTTATGGCTGCCTCAAGTCCACCAGGTCCAGCGCCAATAATTAGTACTTTTCTAGAAGGGTTATTTTGCTGAAGAACGCGCTCAAAGAATACTTCGTTACCTACTTGTGGATTTTGAACACAACCAATTGGTAAATCTTTATGATAATGTCCAATGCATGCTTGTAGACAACCAATGCAAGCATTTATCATTTGATGTTCACCATTATTTGCCTTATTTGGCATATCAGGATCGACAATAGTAGCACGTGTCATTCCAACCATATCCGCTCGACCACTACTAATAATTTTTTCACCTTGAATCGGATCGACAATTCGTGAACCAACGAACACAGGGACTGCTGCTTCTAGACGTATTTTAAAGCTATCAGGGGCCAAGTAAGCCTGTTTCATCGGAGCCGGCGGAACAATGTGAGTAGAACCTGCATAAGTACTGGAATCGCCAGCAGTAATATTAATAAAATCAACACGAACTTTATCCGTCAAATACTCTGCAATTTTAATGGAGTCTTTAATAGTTAATCCATCCATTGTCATCTCATCAGAACTCATTCGAATTCCTACAGTAAAATCTTCGCCAACTTCTTCCCATATTGCTTGTATTGTTTCTACTATAAAACGCATACGATTTTCAAAGCTTCCACCATATTCATCGTTGCGTTTATTGGTTTGTTCACTCCAAAATTGTGCAGGTAAATACCCATGGGAACAACAAACCTCAACACCGTGTAGTCCGCCATCCTTTGCATTGCGCGCTGACTTAGCAAAACCTGTGATCACCTCTTGAATTTCTGAGACTGACATTGGCCGTGGCATTGTGCCAAAACGCAGACTTGGGATAGAAGAGGGAGCTAGTGCAGCAGATCGATAATTACTGGACACAATTTCACGTCCACCGTGAAAAAGTTGTGCAAACACTTTCGTATCATATGGAGAAACTTTCTCTATCAACTTACGATAGATTTCTTTAATACTAGGATCAAAAGCAGCAATTGTATGTGTCGTTAAAAGACCAGACGAATGCACTGCACCAGCTTCTAAAATAATCAAACCAAGACCACCTCTTGCACGAGTAACATGATAAGCAATTAAATCATCTGTAGGAATACCGTCCAATACGTGATTTGTTTGATGTGCTGTTGATAAAATACGATTTTTGATTGTCGTATTTCCAATTTCAACAGGTGTAAATAAATATTTAAATACTGACATAGCAAATCCTCCTTCTTTTAAGCATGTGAGATAGGCCAATAATAGAAAACAAATGTGATAATTACGACAGCGATTCCACTTATGATTAAATAAGTAGGGTATCGTTTTGTAATTGCCATTTCTCGTTTCTCATTTTCTTCCATTGGTTGTTGATGAAGCATTCGTTGATATGAAACTTCTTCCTCGGTAATAACACCAAATTTAGAAACTACATACAGAGTAATAGAGCTAAGGATAAATCCTATAATTACTGGATGGAGGTAAATAGGTAACTTAATTAATGTACCGATCGCTTCTCCAGCAATTACTCCTAAAAAACCTGCAATAATGCTCCAGAAAGCACCAAGACTTGTTACAGTTTTTGAAAATACACTTGAAAAAGCAACAGGTCCCCATGATGCTGCAAAAAGAGTTGCTGCAAAATAGCCAATCCACATGACAGCAGGAGGTTGCCATATACCAATTATTAGAATGATAAGCGTCACCATAATCATTGAAATTCGACTAAAACTCAGTAGTTTCTGATCACTATATTTCTTCTTACTAAATGGTTGAATGATATCATTAGCGATACTACTACCGATAAGTTGTAAAAATGTTGCACATGATGAAAGAGCTGCTGCCATAATGCCGCTTACAATGATTACTCCAAGCCAAGAAGGGACAAGATGCATTGCTGCCCAAATAAATACTTTTTCCGTAGGGTGAATAGAGGAATTCACATTGTTGATCATCGCCATACTAGAATGTAAGAATATATAAATCGTAAAAATCGAAATAGTTGCCCAAACACCTGAACGAATGGCTACATGCTCATTTTTGGCCATTAAGTATCGACTGCTTTGCCATGGACTAATCGCTACTACAGAACCCCATACGAGTCCCATTATAACTGCCCATATTAATACATCAGTTGGCGACCCCATATAGGCGCCTGATCCGGTAACACCGTGCCAGCTAAAGATATTGGGTTTTTCTACATTATTAGCAGCTTTCATAATTGCAGCAGGGAAACCGCCAGTAGCTTTGATGATGAATGGAAAAGACACATAAGCTGCTAACGAGAAAATAAAGAACATGATCGTGTCATTAACCATTACACCTTTTGCACCTGACATTACCGTAAAGGAGGCGAAGACAATACACATAATCACAATAGCTATGGCATAAGGGATATTGAATATTTCGGACAATAGAAGAGATGAGCCTTGAGTAACTGCCACTAAGTATGCAGCAATACCAATAACTGTTGTAATCGCAGCAATTAAGCGAACTTTTCTTGAATTAAAGCGATTCCCGAAGTACTCAGGAACAGTAAGAGATTTACTTCTTCTTAAATAACGTCCAAAAAGAAAAACTCCAAATATATAACCACTTCCATTAAAAATTACTAGAATTAATAATGGAATCGGATAACCTTCATAAGAAAACCCGGCTTCCCCCATAAAAGATACAGTACTTAAAAAGGATGCCACTAACGTCCCTGTAACCATTAACGTTGATCCACTTCGACCAGATATATAAAAGTCTTCCGTATTTTTGACGTTTTTTGATAGTATTGCACCAATAGCAATATATAAAATAAACGATACAATGATCCCTATGATAAATACCATCGACTACACCGCCTTATCAACTTTTTTAGGTATAGTTGGTTGAGAAGCTAGCTGTTCCATTTTTTTTAAATAACTCCTTGTAATAAAGCCCAAAACAATAAGTGAACCTCCATAAGCTATTGTAAAAATAAATTCTCCCATTATAACCCCTCCTTTAGATAATAAATAAACCCCTTAGATAAGAAAAAGTGAAATAACGATTGTTTCCAATTCATGGTATAATTTAAGCAACACTTACAAAAATATTAAAATTTAAGTGTCGCTTAAAATATACAATATTCGAAATATTCAGTCAAGGAGGGTTTTTTATGAATAACCAATCATTAGGAGAGAATATTAGAAGAATTCGTAAAGAAAAACACTATACCATTGAAATAATCGCAAAGAAAACTGGATTAACAGCAAGCTTTATCAGCCAATTTGAGCGTGGTTTGACGGATGGCTCAGTTGCAACTATAAAAAAAATAGCAGATGCTTTAGATCTACCTGTTTCTGCACTATTTAGTGACAATGAAGTGGATCCACATATAATTGAGGATGTCTCGATCGTTCGTAAAGATAGACGAAAAAAAATGCCATATCCAAATGGAAAGTTAACGGACTACATGCTGACAACAGGAGAGGGAAAACTACAGGTTCTTTTATGTGAAGTAGAGCCGGGAGGATGCAGTGGTTCTCAGTATAATCATGCAGGTGATGAGGAATGTATTATAATTATAGAAGGGCAGATGGAAATTACCGTAGATACAAATACTTATATCTTAAATATTGGAGATACAATTAATTTTCCAAGTCATAGACACCATGCTTGGCGCAATATTGGAAAAGAAACTTTGAAGGTAATATGGATAATCACGCCTACTGGTTTCTAGGAGGGCAGACGATATAAACACCACTACCAATAATTTTCACTCAATCTACAAATAATTAAATAAAAACCAATTAAATATGATGTTGCACATTTAAAGTTCAACATCTTTGCGCAGTATAACTTCATGGATTAATGCAGAGCAAGTTACTTTAAGAAATGTGTTTTCGGTAGCTGTAGAACATACCTTCTTAACGGAAGGGATAATATGCTAAAAAACTTCCTGAGGTTGAACTAATTGAAACTAATTTGGAGCTAAATGTATCAGATAGAGGAGAAGAAGAGTTTGGTTCTACAGGTCTAAAATGATTAGTTGGTAGGGATAGTTGCTAAAGAAGTTGTGGACAACCTTAGATTTTTATAACAGTAAGATAAATTTAATTGTATAAATATTTCATACACTTCTTTCAATGCTAAAAGGGGGGAGTCCCATTCTATACCCCATTTAAACTAAATAATATTTTTTGAACCCTTGTCCCCATAGAAAAAACACCTCCAGATTGAGTATTTCAGGTTTAAATACCCGCTATTCAATGAAAGGTGTTTTTATTTGTCTCCTATAATTAGGTTAGTACGGTACGCTTTTGTAAGTGATCGAGTTTTTTATTGAATAGATATGACGAGTATCGAAAAGCTAAATATATTGTTTCTGATTTGACTTGCTATCAATTTTTATCACAATATTTCCTTATTAGTTTCGATGCTTGTGTTTGACTAATTTGTAAATCACTTGCCACTCTTCTAGAACTACCATACTTTTCATATGACTTTTTCACCATTTTTTCTTTCACAAAATCGATCGCTTCTCTCAACGTAGCAGGTGAATCTTGATGCACTTGTTCGATTTGACGGTACATTAACTCTGGTAAGTCCTCCACATCAATGACGTCATCGCTTATAATGACTAATCTTTCCATGACATTTTCGAGTTGTCGAATATTTCCTGGCCAAGAGTACTCCGTAAACAACTTTAAGCATTTTTCTGAAATAACTTTATTCGTTTCGTACATGACATTAAATTTATACAAAAATTTATACGTTAACGGAATGATATCCTCTTTTCTCTCTCTAAGTAACGGCAATTGAATATCGATCACATTTAAACGATAAAACAAATCTTCGCGGAACTGTTTTTTTTCTACCATTTCAATAAGCTTTTGATTCGTTGCTGCGATAATACGGACATTCACTTTTTTCTCTTTAGCACTACCAATCGGAATGAATATCTTATCTTGAATTACTCGAAGCAATTTTGCTTGAAGGGGTAAAGACAACTCTCCTATCTCATCTAAAAATAATGTGCCTTCTTCTGCTGATTCAATTAATCCGATTTTACCGCCCTTATTTGCACCCGTGAAAGATCCAGCACTATACCCAAATAATTCGGCTTCTAACAAATCTGCCGGAATCGCCGCACAATTAATGGTTAAGAATGGATGAGATTTACGATTGCTAGCATTATGAATATGCTGCGCAAGCACTCCCTTCCCAGTTCCTGATTCCCCTTGTATTAAGATCGTCGATTCGGTTTTTGCAACTCTCTGTGCTAATAGAAGCAATTTCTTTACCTTTTTATTATTTGTCATCATCTCCGATTCGATTATATTGGGTTCTCGATTAGGATCCATCTTATTTTGCTGCGTCAATTTTAGCATTTTATAGTTTTGCAATTCTCGGGCTGTCGTCACAATTAATTTAATTTCATTATCCTTATTTATTATAGGTATAGCAGATGTTAGCAATTCAGCACCTAAGATAGTAGTTTGTTTTATGAAGATGGGTCTTTTCTTTTCGTATACTTCAGGAAGTACAGACGGTGTCCAATACCCCTCGTTAAATAATTCATCGCTAAATCTTCCGATTACATCAGACTTCTTCAATCCGTAATGCCGCTCACATGCATTATTCACAAAAATAATTCGTCTATTTTCATCAAGAACAAAGATCTCATCCGACGAATAATCTAAAATTTGGAGCAATGCCTCCATTTCAAGATCAGTAGATAAACTAGCGAACATTTAAAAACCTCCCCCTCATTAAAATTGAGTCTAATAAAATTCAAATTGAGTCAATTTAAGTTCGTTCAATCATCAAGAGTTCACGCATTTTGATAACGAAACTAGCTAAACATCAAGCTTACTTAAAAGTGGCATGAAAATTGCTTTATAAGTTTATGAATCGTTCATCAAGGACTTTTAAGTGAAGAGAGGATGTTGATGTGAATGAATAAATGATGTGCCTAAGTTTACTCTATAGGATATAGGAAGTAATGTAAATGTCTGATATTTATAATTACTCTAATTGCAAAAAACGGAGGTTTTTTTAATGAATGGATATTCCAAAATATATGATATTACTATAATTGGTGGAGGTCCCATTGGTTTATTCACCGCATTTTATGCTGGAATGCGACAAGCCTCCATCAATATTATTGAAAGTTTACCGCAACTTGGCGGACAGTTATCGGCACTTTATCCGGAAAAGTTTATTTATGATGTAGCAGGATTTCCTAAAGTAAGTGCGCAAAACCTTGTGAATAACCTCATCGAACAGATGAATCAGTTTAAAGTGGATCATTGTCTTGGCCAAACAGTCCAAACGATTTATAGACGCGACGATGGTGTTTTTGAACTTACGACAAATGAACAAACGCATTACTCAAAAACGATTATTATTACTGCTGGAAATGGTGCGTTCCAACCAAAAACAATGAAGTTGGAAAATGAAGAAACTTTCGTTGGAAAGAACTTGCATTATTTCGTTGACACGATTGAGAAGTTTGCTAATAAAGAAGTTGTAATATTCGGCGGCGGTGACTCTGCTGTTGATTGGGCGCTTATGTTAGAACCAATTGCAAAAAAAGTAACATTAGTTCATAGAAGAGATTCGTTTAAGGCACATGAGTATAGTGTTGATCTGTTAAAAAAATCACGTGTGGAAATCCTAACACCATATGTCCCAACAAAATTAATCGGAGACGTACAAATAGAGAAAGTCATCATTCAAAACAACAAAAGTGAAGAAACAATCGAATTAACGGTAGATGATGTTCTTGTAAACTACGGTTTCGTTTCTTCGCTAGGTCCGATAAAAAACTGGGGATTGGAGATCGAAAAAAATTCAATCGTTGTAAACTCGAAGATGGAAACAAATATTGAAGGGATCTACGCAGTAGGGGATATTTGTACGTACGAAGGAAAAGTAAAGCTAATTGTAACAGGATTTGGAGAGGCGCCGATTGCAGTCAATGAGGCGAAAATGTACGTTGATCCACAAGCAAAAAAACAAACACTTCATAGCACAAGCCTGATGGAGACAACATTTAAAGAGAAAGTAACAAACTAAAAATCATATGAGGAGGAAAAGATATGACAGTATATACGATGGTGGACCGCGAAACATGTATAGCATGCGGCGCATGTTCTGAAAACGCTCCTCATTTATTTGACCATGATGAAGAAGGTCTTTCCTTTTCAGTACTTGATCTAAATGCTGGTAATACCGAGATCCACGAAGATTTTATAGAAGAATTAGAAATTGCAGTAGAGGAATGTCCAACAAATTCGATTAAAATCGCGACTGAACCGTTTACTATAAAAAATAAGACGTAATTTGAGTTAGGAAAAACTCACTTTCCCCATTTCTAAGCGTAAAAAAACTTCTCTGCCTTGATGCTATCGTCTTTTCGAAGTTGGTACAATAATTGCGATATAGAGCTATAGATATCAAAATGCTTTTTTTATAGGGAGGATGAAAGAACAATGACAATCAATACGTTTAGCAACAAAGCAAATGCGACTTTGTCTTACAAAAACTATGTGGAACAACAATACTTTGATGAAGAAAAAGAAAATATCTTTTCTAAAAAGTGGGTCTTCGTTTGCCATATGAGTCAATTAGAAAAAGTAGGCGATTTTTTCACTTTCGAAATTGCTGGAGAATCCATTATTGTTAGCAAAAACAACGATGGAAAAGTAAATGCCTTTTATAACATTTGCCCACACCGCGGTACACGTGTTGAAAAAAGCGCTTCCGGAAACAAAAAAGTATTTCTCTGTTCATACCATGGTTGGTCTTTCAAACTAGACGGAAAAGTAAATCGTGCACCAAATTTTGATAAAGATAGTTTAGGTGACCACAATTGCATGACACCTGTTAAGCTAGAAATTTACCAATCTCTCATTTTTGTAAACTTAGATCCAAACGCTAAATCGTTTCAATCCGAATATAGCGATCTAGTTGAAAGTCTTGATCAATATAAGTTTTTAAATGCTTTGAAGAGAATCCGAACGACTCAAAGGGTAATCGAAGCAAATTGGAAAGCAGTCGTTGACAATTATTTAGAGTGTGATCATTGTAAATTAGCGCACCCAGCATTTGCAAAAACATTTGATTTGGAAAACTACAATATCGACACGTTTAACACATACACTTGTCAATATTCTGAAATGAAACAAGGAGAAGAAGCAGATCCAGCATTTTTCTATTGGGTATGGCCTAACTTAATGATTAGCATTTATCCTGGTGAAGAAGGAAACATAACGACAAGCCAAATACTACCTATCTCACCAAACCAATCTTTGGCAATTTACAGCTACTATTTTAGTTCCGATAAAATTACGGATAAACAAGTAGAACTTATTAAATTTGTCGATCAAGTTCGTAAAGAAGACTTTGATCTCGTTGAATTATTGCAAACTGGGCTTCATACAAAGGCTTTTGATCATGGGATTTATTCACCAACTGAGCATGGCATAAAGCATTTCCACAAGCAGTACAAGGAAGCAATGGGCATTCCTGAATAATAATTTAAACTTGCTAATAAAAAGGAAAGTACATTTAAAAAAATGTTATAAATAACAGACTCTTTTAATCATTCCTAAATAATTGTAAAGAGAAAATGTAATGTAACAGGAGAAAACACATAGATGTGAGTATAAAAAACTCACTTGAGTTCTTATCTGTTCGAATACTATAAATCTTTGAATAAGTTATAAACAAAACGTTGAAGTTATGCAGTTTTTAAGAATTATGCAATACCTGCATTCTTTAGTACTAATAAACATAAATAATTTTATAAACAGTTAGGGAGGAAAGCAGATGACAGAACAGTTAAAGCTTTATATAAATGGAGAATGGATTGATTCAAGTAATCCTCAACTATTTGATGTAATTAATCCTGCAAATCAAGAAGTGATTGCTAAAGCCCCGAAAGCAACTAAAGAAGAGGTGGAACAAGCGATTAAAATTGCAAAAGCAACTTTTGAAAGTGGCGTTTGGTCTTCAAAAAATCCACAAGAAAGAGCTGCGATATTACTACAAATTGCTGACAAAATGGAAGAACATGCAGCTGAAATTGCTCAGTTAGAAACACAAAATAACGGAAAAGTGTTAAGGGAAGCAGAGGGTGATGTTGCCGACTCAATTAGCGCTTTTCGTTATTATGCAGGCCTTATTCAAAATCAAACAGGTGTAATATATGAAGCAATGGAAGATTTACAAACGATGATTGTGAAAGAACCAATGGGAGTAGCGGGGTTAATAGTTCCATGGAACTATCCATTGTTAATGGCGGTTTGGAAAGTAGCTCCAGCACTTGCGGCAGGAAATTCAATTATATTAAAGCCGGCTGAAATTACACCGATAACAGCTGTCAAACTGTTTCAGTTAATCGATGAAACAGATTTACCGAAAGGTGTTGCGCAATTAATACTGGGTGGTGGAACCGTCGTTGGCCAGACGATTGCTGAAAGTGACGATGTGGATGTTGTCTCCTTTACAGGAAGCACAGGAGTTGGGCGTAGTATCATGCATGCGGCGACTGGAAACTTGAAGAAAGTATCATTAGAACTTGGCGGGAAATCCCCTAATATTATTTTTGATGATGCTGATTTCGAAACAGCTGTTGACTATGCTTTATTTGGAATCTTTTATGGTAGTGGACAAGTGTGTTCATCTGGAAGTCGAGTGTTAGTGCAAGAGGGAATTTACGATAAGTTTGTTGAAGAATACGTAAAACGCGCACAACAAATTAAAGTTGGCCCCGGACATGATGAAAGCTCAAAAGCGGGTGCAATAGTTAGCGAGAATCATATGAACAGCATTCTTGAATATATCCGTATCGGTCAAGAAGAAGGGGCTACATTGGCCTGCGGTGGTAATCGTATTGAGCGAGATGGGATGGAGAAAGGTTTCTTCATTGAACCAACGGTGTTTACCAATGTAACGAGCGATATGCGAATTGTTAAGGAAGAAATTTTTGGACCAGTTGTTGTGATTCAAAAGTTCAAAGATGAAGAAGAGGCTATTCGTCTTGCAAACGACTCTGATTATGGATTAGCTGGTGCGGTCTTTTCTACCGACAGTAATAAAGCATTACGTGTCATTCAGAAAGTTCGCTCTGGAATTACATGGGTGAATGCTTATCACCTCACAAACATTCAGGCACCATGGGGCGGCTACAAACATAGTGGAATAGGTCGTAGCATTGGCACTTATGGACTGGATGAGTATCAAGAAACAAAACAAATTAATATGAATTTAAACCCACAACCACTCCATTGGTTTGAGTGATACAAAGACAATATTAGCTAATTGGAAAGATAGAAATAATCAAACCAATGAGAACTAAAGGTTTTGGTAAGCGTTTACACAGATGAAGATGTATGGTAAAGAGCCAAAATCTTTCGTCGAAAATTGGAATAAGGGGGGAACGAAGGATGAATAGGAGAATTTGGTTATACTTTTTCAGTTTAATTCCTGCTATCGGGAGTTTAAGTGTAATAAATAAGATAGAACCATATGTTCTTGGCATGCCTTTCGTTTTGTTCTGGCTTTTATTGTGGGTCATCTTAACATCACTTTTCTTATACATCGTAAACATTCTAGATCCTGCTAACCATGAAGGAGAAGAGGACATTTGAATATATCACTTTTTATTACATTTGCAATTTTAATATTCGCTTGTTATTTAGGCGTTAGCGCAAGGAAAGGTAAAGAAATGAATATGGAGCAATGGGCTGTTGGGGGACGAAGCTTTGGCTCATTAACTATATTCTTTATCTTAGCGGGGGAAATGTTTACCACATTCACTTTCCTAGGCGCAAGTGGGATGGCTTATGGTGTTGGGATGCCTGCAGTATATGCATTTAACTGTTTCTATTTTATTGTTGCATATTGGATGTTACCACCGATTTGGAAGTATGCAAAGAAACATAATGTTATGTCGCAAGCAGATTTTTATGAGAAAAAATATAAGAGTGTAGGTCTTGGAGTTGTTGTTGCGATTATTGGTGTGATTGCATCTGTATCCTATTTAGTCATGCAATTTGTTGGTTTAGGAATTATTGTTTCGGCATCATCGTATGGGTCGATTTCATCAGGACTTGCTGTTGTGCTTAGTGGTTTATTAGTCACCGTATATGTAACAATTTCAGGGATGCACGGATCTGCCTGGACAGCGATATTCAAAGATATTTTAATTCTTGGAGTTATCATATTTATGGGCGTTTATTTTCCATTCCACTACTATGGTGGATTCAAACCGATGTTCCAAGCGATTGAGAGCGTACATCCAGAAATGCTCTTGTTTCCTGCTGAAGGATTGAGTATTACATGGTTTGTTACAACGTCGATTATGATAGCGTTAGCATTTTATCTTTTTCCACATATGCAAACGGGTGTTTTCTCTTCCAAAAGCGCGAAGGCCCTTCGTTGGAATGCTGCAAGTATGCCTATATATCAACTTATTATCGTATTTTCTGTTTTTATTGGGTTTGCTGCGGTTTTACAAGTGCCGGGTTTAAACGACCCAGACATGTCTATATTTAAGCTTGCACAGGGTGCATTTCCACCTTGGTTTGTCGGATTAGTTGGAGGGGCAGGAGCACTGGCGGCACTTGTTCCAAGCTCAATTGTATTACTGTCATCCGCTACACTTTTATCGAAAAACATTTTTAAAGTGTGGAGACCTAAAACAACCGACCAGCAACTTGGAAGATTAAGTCGTCTATTGGTACCCATCTTAGTCGTCATTGCTATATTTTTCGCTTTGAATGAATCGAAGTTGATTGGTTTAATTTACATTATGGTCTACAGCATTATTGTCCAGCTGTTCCCAGCACTTTTCTTTAGTCTTCTGAAAAAGAATCCGATTACCAAAATAGGTGCTTTCGCAGGGATGATTGTTGGAGTCATTCTAGTTATTTATTCGACAGTAACCGATACTACATTGGCGACGTTATATCCAAATCTTCCAAGTATGATCAAAGACTTTGATATGGGACTATTAATTATGATAATAAACTTTGTTGTCACATATGTAGTTGGCGTTAGTACAGAGAAGAATTTTAATAAAGAAACAGATGGTAATTTAGAAAAATATCAACAAGTTAAAGGCTAATTAAAATTGACAGTCGCAATTAACTTGCAACTTGCCATATCAATAATAAAAAAATATGTATTATTGGGAGGAACACAATGATGAAACTATTAGAGAAAGTAGCTGTAGAGAAAAGCAAAAACTACCAAGAATACACTGTAGCTGATGCAATTGTAGAAGAATTAGTTGACGCTGGTGTTGAAGTACTATTTGGGATTGTGAGTATTCATAATATGCCGATTTATGATGCGATACTCAGAGATGGGAAAATCCGTATGGCGACATCGCGTGGTGAAAGCGGAGCTGTCAATATGGCAGATGCTTATTCGCGCGCAACTGGAAAACTAGGAGTTGTATTAACAAGCACGGGTGCTGGAGCTGGAAATGGTGCTGGTTCACTAACAGAAACTTGGAACTCTGGTACACCTCTTCTTCACATTACAGGCGAAGCGGATTCAAACTATATTGGAACGGATCAACGTTATATCCATGAATGTAAAGATCAATTGAAAATGATGGAAGGTGTGAATAAATCTGCTTTTTTATTGAAACGTCCAAAACTAATTAAACCATTCATGAGAAAAGCAATTAAAGATGCAGTAACTGTTCCGACTGGGCCAGTCACTGTCCAAATTCCCACGAATTTTCAGGCAATGATTATTCCAGAAAATAATCTAGTTAATGTAGAAAATGTTAAAGATCCAGAAGTACAAGTTACATTACCGGAAGGAATCATTGAAAAAATCGCTGCAGCAAAACGCCCAGTGATTTGGGTGGGAGATGGAATTATTCACGCTGGCGCATCAGAAGAGTTAGTAACGCTAGTGAACAAAATTAAAGCAGGTGTCATTACAAGTGAATCAGGTAAAGGTGCTATTCCTGAAGATCACCCACTATGTATTGGAAATTTTGCATGGTTCCCACGTGTTGAGGAGCATGTAAGCAAAGCAGACTTACTTATTAGTGTTGGCGTTCGTTTCCGTGGCACTGAAACAAATGGTTGGTCTACACCTGTTCCGGAAAATCATATTAACATTGACTTGAATCCAGAAGCATTTAACCGTAATTTTGATACACAAGACTTTTTAATTGGTGATGCAAAAGCTGTATTAGCAGCAATTAATAAAGGTATAGCGGATGTAGAAATCACTCGAGATCTAACTTATACAGAAGAGATAAAAGAAGTTCGTGAGGGAGTTCGTGAAGATCTTCGAAGTACAATCGAGCCTTACGGTGAAATTGCTGAAATTATGAACGAGCAACTTCCACATGACACAATTTTAGTAACGGATGTTACAATTCCTGGTTATACTTGGGCGAACAAATTAGTTGATGTACATGAACCAAGAAATTACCTCTACATGACAGGTGGAGGAATTGGTCAAGGTTTACCAATGGCGATCGGTGCTAAAGTGGGTCAACCAGACAAACCGGTAGTACTTGTAGCTGGCGATGGCGGGTTTATGGTAAATGCTGGTGAGATGATTACAGCTGTACATGAAGATGCGCCAATAATTGTTCTGTTATTTGATGATGGAGGGTACGGTATCTTGAAGTATTATCAAGAGGCTGCTTATGGTAGAAAAACTGCTGTTGATTTGAAAAACCCGGACTTTGTTATGATGGCAAAATCTATGGGGTATGAAGCGGAAAAAGTAACTTCTGTGGAAGAGTTTGAAAAGGAATTAGCGAATGCTTTAGCTAGCAAAAAATCTTACATGGTTGTTGTTGATGTTGAGGCAGTTGGAATTCTTAATTATAAAGATTCCAATGAATATATCCGCTCTTTCCGTCCACACAAATAAGCAAACAAAATGATGGGCATAAAGAGATCGTTTTCTATATATGGCTGTCTCCTTTTGCAAAGAATTGAACACTATGTGACCAAAAGTAATGAGATAATCAATGGGATCCCAAATTACGCAGCGATATAAACTCTATTCGTCTTGCAAACGACAATGATTATGGTTTAGCTGGTGCGGTCTTCTCTAGCAACAGTAATAAAGTATTACGTGTCATTCAGAAAGTTCGTTCAGGAATTACATGGATGAATGCTTATCACCTCACAAACATTCAGGCACCATGGGCGGCTATAAACAAAGTGGAATAGGTCGTAATATTTACACATATGGACTGGATGAGTACCAAGAAACAAAACAAATTAATATGAATTTAATCCCACAACCACTCCATTGGTTTGAGTGATACAAAGACAATATTAGCAAATTGGAGGGGAGAAATAATCAAACCAATGAGATTTTCTATTTATGATTCCCTTTGATTCATCGATAGAAAGTAGTTAAATATACGCCTGAAATAACTCTATGGAATTGTAAAAAATAAAAACTAGTGAGTTTATTTGTATTGTGGATACAAACGCTACGCCCGGGTTATCGACAATAGGACATCTTGGACGTTGGAAATCGTCCGCCAAAGCGTGATTTTGAAAGTTCCAAAGCTCTATTTGTTGTGGAAATTAACTTTGTTAAAATGCAGAATCTATTCTATATTTCGACTTAGGAGGAGAATACATGTCTACAAAACCATATTTAATTGTTGAATGGAACGACACAGAAACAGATGCAAAAGGATGGATGGTTGTACACAACTTTGTAAAGGGTTACACAGGTGGCGGTACAAGAATGCACCCATCCGTTACAAGAGAGGAAGTTGAGCGTCTTGCAGAAGCGATGGCGTATAAATATGTAGCAAGTGAATCAGAAACTACTGGAGGTTGTAAAGGTGGTATTGCCTATGATTATAAAGCTCCAGATGCTTTTGAAGTATTGAGGAGATATATAATTGCTATGCTACCGTATATTGACAACGGAGTTTCTTTAGGAAGTGACCTTGGTACGAAATATAATGATGTACTGAAAATCTTCCGTGAATTTGGGATTGAAATTCCTCTTACACAATCTATGAAAAGTGATCCAGCTGTTTTAAAAGGGATAAAAGATTACGATGATTTATTACTTCAAAAAATCGATGGATTGTATATGAATGATGTAGTAACAGGTTATGGCGTTGCCTTCTCTGCTGACGAAGCTTGGAAATATAAAGATGGTGGAGAAGGTGCAAGAGTTGTTATTCAAGGATTCGGCTGCGTTGGTGCAAGTTGTGCGTTAAAACTTTCTCAACTAGGGTATAAAGTTGTAGGAATTTCTGATGCGAATCTATTTGTCGCTAGCGAAGATGGATTAGATGTTCAAAAGTTAATTGATCATAAGAATGAGTTCGGTGAAATGGATCAAAATTATTTTGAAAATGACTATGTAGTACGTCCAAACTCAGAATGGCTTGATGTAGATTGTGATATTTTAATTCCATGTGCGCTAGAAGATGTTATTAATAAATCTAATGCTAATCAAGTAAAAGCAAGCCTAGTTGTTGAAGCAGCAAACATCCCGATTTCTGCTGAAGGAGACGAAATCATCAAGGAGAAAGCTATTGATATTGTAATTGATTTCGTAGCAAACCTTGGTGCAATTAGATCTTACGATGCTGTTATTTTTGGATTAGTAGAACCAAATCCACAAGCAGTAATTGATGATATTGAAAAGCTTTGCCGTAAAAATGTTCGCACTCTCTTTACGGAGGCTAAAATGCAAAGCAGATATCAAAGAGATGTTGCATATGAAATTTTTAAACCGGCGAAAAGTGATTCAATGGAATATGTTTCACCAAATCTAACAGTAGTATATTAAATTTGATAGACAGGAGATGCAAAACGCATCTTCCGTCCGTTTTCATTATAGTACTACGAGTTAAATTAACTGAAAAGGGTGAACATTATGAAAAACGAGCTTGATAGCCGGCCGAAAGAATTACAACGGTCGATGAAAAGTAGACACTTATTTATGATTTCCGTAGGTGGAGTTATGGGTACTGGTTTCTTTCTAGGTTCAGGTTATGCTATTGGAGAAGCCGGTCCATTCGGAGCTATTGCAGCTTACTTATTTGGTGGACTTATTATGTATCTTGTTATGGTTTGCCTTGGTGAATTGTCAGTAATTATGCCAGTGTCTGGTTCGTTCCAAGCCCATGCGGAAAAATTTATTGGACCGGCCACTGGATTTATGATTGGTTGGATATATTGGCTCAGCTGGGCGATATATTTAGGTTTGGAGTTCGTAGCAGCTGGACTATTGATGGCTAGATGGTTCCCAGATGTTCCAATATGGATTTGGTGTCTTGTCTTCTCGACATTATTGTTCGGAATTAACGCATTAACAACTAGGGCATTTGCTGAAATGGAGTATTGGTTTACAGCGATTAAAGTACTTGCAGTAATCGCATTTATTATAATCGGTGGAGCCGCTATTTTTGGTATTGTACCAATTCAAGGTCAAGAAGCACCATTCTTATCGAACTTTACAAGTGCTGGCTTATTACCGGCTGGATTTATCGGAGTATTTGTTTCGATGATGACAGTTGTATACGCTTTCATGGGGTCGGAAATTGTTGGAGTAGCAGCTGGAGAAACCGAAAACCCGGAGAGAAATATCCCAGTAGCGATTCGCACAATTATTATACGTATTTTACTTTTCTATGTACTTGCAAACTTTGTATTATCTGCAATTGTTCCTTGGAAAGAAGCAGGAATTCTTGAGAGTCCGTTCGTCACAGTGTTTGATATGGTAGGTATTCCATATGCAGCTGATATTATGAACTTTGTTATTTTAACAGCAATTCTTTCTGTAGGTAACACGGGTATGTTTGCTTGTGCTAGAATTTTGTTCTCTTTATCACAGAGTGGTCAAGCTCCACCGATGTTTGGAAAAGTGAACAAGCGTGGATTACCAATGAATGCGCTTACTTTTACATTAATCTTTGCTTACGTATCTCTATTGACAAGTGTTATGGCTGAAGAAACATTATTCGTATTATTATTAGCGATTAGTGGTGTTGGTGGAATTGTCACTTGGATGGTGATTGCTTATTCGCAAATAAGATTCCGTAGGCAATATGTCGCTACTGGCGGTAAAGTTGAAGACTTAAAATATCGCGTCCCACTTTTTCCATTAATTCCAATTGTATGTATATCTATGTGTTTGGTTTTAGTAGCCATGACAGCATTCGATCCTACGCAACGTATTTCGTTATTTATTGGATTTGGTTTTGTAGTACTTTGCTATATCTTCTATTACTTTAAATTTACGCGAAAAAAAGAAGTGCCAGTTTCATTAGCTGAAAATGACGGTAGATTAGCAAGATAATTCATTTTTTCTTCATTCAGCGAAGCAAAAGGTGATTGCTAAAGTTCCAAAAGCGACTGCAATCGTACTGTCAATAAGTCGATTTCATAATTGAACAATCAACATTAAAATCAGAACAAGGTTGATTTCCGCTCCAGGCGGACGCTTTCCGTGGGCACGGCTTCAATTCCTCGTTACTGCGTTCCTGCGGGGCTTTCAGCTCGCGCTGTTCCCGCAGGAGTCGCCGCCTTACGCTCCAATCAACGTGAGTATTACACTATACTGACGAACAATGAAATAATTCAATATACGAATCGCTCGTTTTTATAACTAGAATAAGTAATTATGAAATTGATTCAAATAAAAAAAGTTATAAATAACGAATGAAAAGGATGCGAATAGAACGATGAAGATTAAACAAGTAGATTTATTTGCAATTGAATTACAGCTTAATAATCCGTTTGTAATTAGCTATGGCGGATATAATAGTATTCAATCTATCATTGTTAAAATTACAACTGATAATGGATTTGTTGGTTATGGTGAAGCAGTACCTGATAGTTATGTAACTGGGGAAACATTAGAAAGTACGTATAATATTCTAGCTCATACGTTAGCGCCCATTATTATTGATGAGAATCCGCTTAATATTGAGCGGATTCACGACCTTATGGACGAGACAATTTTTGGTGTTTCAACCGCAAAAGCTGCAATTGATATTGCTTGTTATGATGTGGCAGGAAAAAGTGCAGGTTTACCAGTGTATATGTTAATTGGTGGTCGTTATCGTGAAAGTATGCCAATTACCCATGTTTTAAGTATTGATACACCAGAAAATATGGCGGATGAGGCAGCACAATGTGTAGAAGCTGGATATCGTTCTTTAAAGTTAAAAGTTGGTACAGAGCCATTAGAAGATGTTAAAAAAATCAAAGCAGTTCGTGAGCGAGTTGCGGAAGACATTGCCATTCGAGTTGATGTGAATCAAGGTTGGAAAAATAGTGCGATAGCCCTGCAAATCCTTGATAAATTAGCAGGTCTCTCCATCGATTGGATTGAGCAACCTGTAACAGCAATTGATATCGATGGAATGGTTGAAATTAAAAGCAAATCGACTATACCAATGATGATAGATGAAGGTCTGCATAGTAGTGTAGAGATGCGCCAAATCATTTCGAAGCGAGCAGCTGATAAAGTGAATATCAAATTAATGAAATGTGGTGGTATATATCCTGCAGTAAAATTAGCTCATATGGCAGAATTGGCAGGAATCGAATGTCAAATTGGATCAATGGTAGAGTCATCAATTGGATCTGCAGCAGGATTTCATGTTGCATTTTCAAAGAAGATCATAACAAGTGCCGAACTAACAGGGCCATTAAAATTTGAAAAAGATGTTGGTAATTTACAATACGACATTCCGATTATTAAGCTTAATGAACGACCTGGATTAGGCATTGATGTAAATGAAGATATTTTACAAGAGCTAACAGTATATTCTAAAAGCCTTAGGAGAAAAAGTTAATTTAGACATACATCTACTTAAATAAATGTATATTATTGATTAATTAAGGAGCTAATAATGAGCAATTTAAACCCAATCGATTTTATTAGTGACAATCAAAGGAATATTATCCAGACATATCGTGACTTACACGCTCTTGCAGAACCTAGTTGGGGAGAAAAGGAAACTTCAGCTTATTTGATTGCAAAGCTTCAAGCGGCTGGATTTACTGTACAAACTTTTTCAGGACATTACGGATTCATTGCAGAAATTGAAGGTAAAACAAGTAATGTTGTTGGACTAAGGGCAGATATGGACGCTCTTGTTCAAGAAGTTGATCATGTTGTTCGTGCAAACCATTCTTGCGGACATGATGCTCACAGCACAATGGTGTTACATACAGCGTTAGCATTAAAACAAGCTAGTATTCGTCCAGAAAAAACGATTCGATTCATTTTTCAACCAGCGGAGGAAACTGGAGAAGGTGCTAAGCGGTTTATGGAAGCTGGGATTTTGAATGATATTGAGATGTTATTTGGCATCCATTTACGTCCAACTTTCGAAGTTCCTTATGGAAAAGCTGCACCAGCTATTGTCCATGGTGCCTCTGTAACTACGGTTGGTGTTATTTATGGCTTGCAGGCGCATGCAGCGCGTCCAGAGAATGGAAGTAATGTGATTGAGGCTGCGTCTTTATTAATCCAAGTGTTGCAAGGGATTAGACTTCAAGTAGGTTGTTCTTTTTCTGTTAAAATGACACAGCTTCATTCAGGGGAAAGTGCAAACACTATTCCAGGAAAAGCTTCATTTACGTTAGATTTACGTGCTCAATCAAATGAAGGTATGACTGAGTTGCAAGAGAAAACAGCGAAAGTCCTTGAATCAGTAGGGAATTTAACGAATACTCAAATTAATTATGAATTTCAAGGGTTTGTACCCGCAGCTGCACTCAATGAGAAGATGATTGAAATAGCAAAAAAATCCATTGCGGATATATGTGGACCTGAACATCTCGTAGAACCTTGTATTACACGTGGAGGAGAGGATTTCCACTTCTATACAATGAAGCATCCGCATATTGCTGCAACGATGATTGGATTAGGGTGTGGTTTAGAGCCAGGCTTACATCATCCACAAATGTCTTTTCAAATTGATGCACTCAATTACGGTACAAAAATTTTAACAGTATGTTTATTAAATGCTGCAAAAATATAAATTGAAAAGAGAAAGGAAAACTAGTATATGGGTCAGCTCGAAAACCTTTCACTTACAATTCGCCCTATCCATGATGTGAAGGAGTTTGTTGAGGTAAGTGAATTAGAAAAAATCATTTGGCAATCAGATGATCCGGTTCCCGTTGCCCATGCAGTTACATCGGTAGATAATGGTGGAATGGTAATTGGAGCATTTTTAGACGATAAAATTATTGGATTTCAATATAGATTTGCTGGCTTTAATGGAATCAATACTTATTTATGTTCCTATTTACTTGGGGTGCATCCAGAATACCGCATCAGTGGAATTGGTGAACAATTAAAACTTGCTCAGTGTAAAGAAGCTTTAAAAATTGGTTATGATTTAGTTACTTGGACGTATGATCCATTAGAAACAGTGAATGCCAATTTAAATATTAAAAAGCTTGGTGGAGTTTGCTCTACTTATAAAGAGAACTATTATGGGGAAATGGAAGATAGTCTTAATTCTGATATTCCGTCTGATCGCTTTTATGTTGACTGGTGGATTCAAAGTGATCACGTAAAAGATAAAGTTGATAGAGTTTATGGGAAGCTCCCTAAATATCAAGAAGATATGGCAGTTATCAGAGTGAAAGAAAGGGAGAATGAATATCCAGTTCCTGAAGAAGTGAATACAAATTTAACTGTTGATTATGAAATATTATTTGTTCCAGTACCTGGTGAATTCCAGAAAATTAAAGAGGAAGACTTTGATCTTGCTTTAGAGTGGCGTTTGCAAACACGGAAAGTGTTTACTCATTACTTTAAAGCTGGCTGGCAAGTAAGTGATTTTATTAGAAGTGAACGCGAAGAAATTTTTAGTCCTGTTTACTATTATGTTTTAACAAAAAGAGACTAGGACAAAACTAGCCAAATTGGACATGGATGGAACAAAGAATATCTTTATTGCCTATCGATGGCTTGGCTTTACGGTATAACTCTAGCAGTGTTAACCGTTGTCCTTGATATTGATAACGTTGTTTCAACTGTTTCACCATAACAATGACAAATAGACCTTTGTCATGAATACTTTTAATCAAAGGTGCTTGTGTAAACCAAGAATCCATTAAGACATAATCGGCAATGATTCCTTTGTTTAAGGAGTGATCTAACAATAGAGCAGCGATTTCCTGAAGGATTTAGGGAAGTAGAAAATAATCAGTTATTCAAGGATTTCCATAAAGAAATGTTAAGAATCTACGGTAAATCTAATCAAACTCAACATGGGTATAGACTTGAGTCGATGTAATACTTTCATGGCCAAGGAGTTCTTGATCATAAGTCAACGTTTTCTTTATTTTGTTGCAACATCAGTGTTGCAAATGTATGACGCAAGTGATGCAACGTGAAGCGGGTAGGTGGAAGGCCTGCCTTTTTCAACACATCTACAGAGATGACATGCAAACCGCACGGATCCAATGCTTTATGATTTTTATTCAGGAAAACAGATTCTGTTGGATACACTTGATCCTCACTTAAAGAAGCTTTATAGGATGCTAGAAGCGGCTTTAAGTGAGGATGAAGGGGCAGTATCCGTTCTTTTTTCCTTTTCCATCAATTCGAATCGTTTCATTTACCAAATCAATTTGTTCCCATGTTAATGAAACAAGTTCAGAGCGTCTCAGACATGTTGTGGCTAACAATTTAAACATTAACACGCAGCGGTAGATACGCTCATGCTCAGATCAGAGAAGATTCTGACTAACTTTAACGTGTCGAAAAAATAATGATTTAAATTATGATAACAGTAGCGCCCCTAAACAACAGGTAGGCGCTATTTGACGCTTACATTTATTCTTTCTTTGCTTTAATATTGTGCTGCTTTCCTCGGATGAATCCTCATCATTTGGTATAATAAAGGATAGATTTTTTAGAACGGAGCAATTGATATGAATGGAGCACAAAAAGCGTTTTTTGAGGAAAAGGAGCGTTCACTTGGCGTTCGTCTAAATGATGTGCAGACGCAGGCGGTGTTGCAAACGAATGGCCCGCTGTTACTATTGGCATCTCCCGGTTCAGGAAAAACGACGACGATTATTATGCGTATTGGCTATATGATTGAGGCGCTTGGTGTGAATCCTTCTCGCATAAAGGCTGTCACGTTTAGTAAGGCATCGGCAAATGATATGAAGGCACGTTTTGCAAAGTTTTTTCCGCATTTGCCACAAGTTGATTTTTCGACGATTCATAGTTTAGCATTTCAAGTTGTGCGGCAGACACTTGAACGTCAGGGCATTACGTACGCCATCATTGAAGAATCGGACAAGCCTGGAGTTGTTTCAAAAAAACGAGTGCTTCGCGAGATTTTTGAACAATTAAATGGCTCAAAAATTACCGAAGATCAGTTAGACGAGCTACTGACGTACATAACGTTTATCAAAAATAAAATGCTGCCAGAACAGGAATGGGCAATTGCAGAAGTAAAGGTGCCAAGAAAAGTCGAGATTTTACAGCGTTATGAGGAATATAAACGCACTGGTAGTGACCGTTTGTTAATTGATTTTGACGATATGCTATTAATGGCGAATGATATTTTCACAAAAAATCGAGAGGTGTTGGCGCAATACCAACGCCGCTACGATTATTATTTAACGGATGAAAGTCAGGATACATCGCCAGTTCAACATGCGATCATCGCGAAGCTCGTCGCAGTCCATCAAAACTTATGCGTCGTTGCAGATGAGGATCAGGCCATTTATAGCTGGCGCGGTGCAGAACCTGATTATTTGTTGAATTTCCAAAAGATATATCCGGAGGCGCATGTTTTACTTATGACGCAAAACTATCGTTCATCTGCAACGATTGTAGAGCCAGCCAATCTATTCATTCAGCGAAATAAAAAGCGTTATAACAAACAAATGTTTACGGAAAATCCTGCAGCAGAGCCAATCTCGTTTAAAATCCTAGAGAATTACCATTTACAGGCCAAATATTTAGTGGACCAGTTGAAAAAACTGTCTAAGCGCGGCACAACGGCTATTTTATATCGAAATAATATGTCAGCCATTCCGCTTATGGACGCGTTTGACAGAGCAGGTTTGCCTTTCTATATGAAAGATTCCACGATTCGCTTTTTCACACATTGGGTCGTGGACGATATTTTGAACTTCATGCGTTTAGCGTACAATACAAAAAATATTACGGTATTTGAAAAAGTTTACAGAAAAATGAATGCTTATATTACACCAACGCAATTGAAGGCGCTACAGAAAGTGCAGAAGGATGGCTGTGTATTCACACAGTTGTTAGAGCATGTTGAGTTAAAGGATTATCAGCCTGAATATATTAAGCGAATTCGCAAAACGTATGATAGCATTCAATTTGATAAAACAACGCCATCAGCCATGCTAGAGCATATCCGTTATGACTTTGGTTATGAGCGTACCTTAAAGAAAATGAGTGAGAAACTCGGTTTTAATTATGAAAATTTACTAGATATTGTGGATGTACTTGGTATAATTGCTCGTCATACGCCAACGATGACCGATTTTGCGGGTCGTTTGAAGCAGCTTGAAAATTTAGCACGATCGTCTCATATAAAAAATGAATTGAATGCAATTACACTGACAACATTACACAGCTCAAAAGGCTTGGAATTTGACCGTGTGTATTTAATTGACTTGATTGAGGGGATTTTACCTAGCGAGGCAGAAGAAGAAATTGAGGAAGAAACGCGACTCTTTTATGTCGGTATCACGCGTGCTATTCGCCATTTGGAATTAATTTCGTATAATAAGCGCTTTAAAACAAGTGTGGTGCCATCGATTTTCATGAAGGCGTTAAAACAAATCGTCACACCGCAGGAATTACCAATTAAAGCGCCAAAAAGTCCGAGTAAAGCACAGAAGCGATACCGTAATGAACGGACGATTACAACCGAGTCAGCGTTAATCGTTGGCTCAAAAGTAAATCATGTGATCTTTGGAGAAGGGGAAATATTAGCCGTTACGAGTAGCACGATAGAATTGTCATTTGCTACGGGGCTTAAGAAGTTTTTGACGGATACATGTTTACAACAAGGCTATTTAGAAACGATGGAAGATTAAATGAAGCGTATTCGAGAAATTTTCGGATACGCTTTTATAGTAGTGCTATTTTATAGGGGTTCCTTGATGGAAAAATAAACACCTTTGCTCATCATGTTCTTCCCGCCAAATGAAAATATTAGTTTATACCACATTAATTGATTGGCATTACGCAGCGATTAATCATCCGGAAAATTTTGAACCTGATGGCGTTCATTTAGTACCTGGAGGAATTAAAACCGTAACGAACTTAATTCAACAAGCCATAAATATCGGGACTAATAAGTTGGCATAGCTATAAATAGAGGATACTATATACAATGCTCAATTGTTTAAGATTTGAAGCATTTTGTTTTAATAGGGAGCCTCAGTAATATTTCTCTTTAGTATGTTATATAGCGGGACTTTTTGAATTGTTCTAAAATACCGAACTATATGTAAATTAAAGATTACAAAAACACCTGTTGCTGAAAATTACTATCTTTATTAAGTGTCTTCCGTAGCTTTTATTGTGCGCTGTGAGAGCGATCGAGATGGGCAATGGTACGTGTAACGGAATCTCGATACGCCTCATAGCGTTATTTTTAAAAGTAAATGTCTAATTATTTATACAATTCTATTGGTTTAGTTTACATAATATAAATACCTTATTCTTAAATTTTTTATCGGATGTTTCCTATAATTTATCGTTCAAAAGGGGATTATTCATACAAATTGTCCTAATAATCGTTTACAGTATATTTGCCAAATATTAAAAAATATTCATATAAGTAATACTTACGTAAGTAGCAAACATTATGTTAACTTTCTGAAAATATGAAGCAGTTTTTCCTTCTTTGAGAAATGCTCTTTTCGCACAGATTGTTGCTATACTTGGAAATTCCGCTTATTGAAAATGTAATTATTTTGGCTGCAGCTTTTCTATTACAATTAGCAATACGAATACTGAAAAATTAAACGTCTTAAACCTAAGATAGATCATTAAAACAAAAAGATAAACAGCCTTTACTAGATAGTTGATTTTACATATAATATTCGTGTTTTACTCAATTTATGAAGTATCCAGCTGATGGATGAAAAGCACTTTCATTATCAAAACACGAACATTTAAAGTATTTTCAATTATAATAGTTCGTCAATAGTCCTCTGTCAGTATTTTTGCAAACAATCGTCTCTAACAATATATATCACTTTAATCCTCTTACTTTCCAAATGATGCTTCTGAAGGATATTTCTCTGAAAGAAATTGTTCAGCAAGGAAGGATAACTCTTGCTGAACAAAACTTTAAATATGATGAATAATAATTTTACTAATCCAAGCAGCAAATATAATCCAAATAATTATAAAAAGAATGCCAACAGTTGGGAAGTAAATTTTTTGTTTGCTCGATCACTTCAATGCTTGGATTACCAAAAGCGTAATACCCATCTTCTTTATAGTCATTTCCCCAAAACGGTTGCATAAGTATAACCTCTTTTCATAATTAACTGTAAACTCTCTTAGCAAAGAAATTATAACATGGTAAAATATAGATCGATATATATGGTAAATGACGTAATGAACTATATTCAAAAATCTAATGTAAGGAGCGAAAATACATATGGCGAGGAAGAGAAAAACGTTACCGAAAAATTTTAATGAACTAATTGAAGCAGGTGATATTGCGGCATTACAAGAGGTATTTACAAAGTGCGAGCTAGATGCATATGGTGGTTATAGTAAAACAACAGCCTTAAGTTTTTTCAATGTACCGGATGAATTGGTTCGCTGGCTCGTGGAACAGGGGGCAAATATAAATGCGAGAGACAATTACAAAAGTTCGGCTTTACATAATCAGGCAATAAGTTGGCGGGGGAATATTGAATTGCTTCTTGAGTTAGGTGCAGATATAGAAGCCTTGGATTATCAAAACGAAACACCTTTATTTGCTGCGGCTGCTTTTTTTAAACCAAATGCGGTGCGCACATTGGTTTCTAAAGGCGCAAATATTAGCGCGGTAAATATGATGAATGAGACGCCTTTGGACAAAGCTTTAGCAGTATGTAGAAATATAAATATTGTTGATCTAGTGGAAGTTTCTGAGATCTTTCTGAGCGCGGGTATAGCTGTAACGCCGGAAATGAAAAATTCTATTAAGCGAATTGGAAAAGACTTTGAATTTCACAGAGAAGGTTTTAATAAAGAATATTTGAACGAAACGGATGAGGCACTTTCCCGTCTTTATGAGCTATTTGATGTTCCACCAGTAGAGAAGCGAAAAACGCATGATGGTACGTCTCCAATAACAGTATCTACAAAGGGCTGGCAGGCGCAACATAATGAACTTTGGAATTTACTAATTCCTTCGCAAGGACATGCGCAAACTGTACAAGGAGAGGTTATTCGTATTACTGGTAAAGTCTCATACGAAATTTTAGATAACGGCGGCATCAACTGGGATAATGATTTTCGTAAAATGCTCAAAAGTTTGAACCATTACTTTAGCTTAGGTACGCCATTACATCCCGCTGTACTTCAGGAGTCTATCACTTTAGCGAAAGAACTTCACAATGGCGATGGAGATGAGGAACCTGCGAGACTATGCGAGTTGGCAGTGCAATGGGTACTTAGCAATCCGAATCCGATTATTTTAGAACAGCCCGAATATAAGCGCTAACATATTTAACGAATCCAATAATCATTTTTATAAACATTACTATCCCCTTTTCTAAGCACTTAAAGGCTCAGAAAAGGGGATGCCGTAAGTGATGCAACGTGAAGCTGGTAGGTGGGAGACCTGCCTTATGTGTTACTCACTGTTGGTAAGGAAAGACTAATAGTTGAGATGTATTAGTTATTTCAATTCCTTATAATTTATAGTGCATAAGAAGGTATGTCGATTAAACCTTGCAAGAGAAAAAGATTGCTAAAACTTTAGCTTCTAGAAATATAAAAAATGAAAAACACAAACGTTTTCACGAGCATTTGTGTTTTTTGTAACGTGTCCAAACTTACATTATGGAACTTCTTTGTGCTTATCGTTGTAAATGCATACATTTAATGCCAGCCATATACAATAATCGGGCGCAATTGTGAAACATAAAAAAAATGGGATGTTACATATTAGCCATGTATAATATGTAACATCCCTGATTTTTTTACGATTTAGACCTTGATAAAGTATGATAACCACGATTATCTAAGGCGCCCCATTAATAAAGTCTAAGCATTAGAAACAAATTTTGATAAAACTAGTACTCAAGGATTAAAACCATTGAAATTAGGCTCCGCACTTTTGGTTGTATTAAAAGGACCTACACCAATATACCCAAAGGAGCAACTATTCTTCAGACCCACCCTGGTGACCTGCATAGTTGCCCTCACCGGGATCAAGATCAATGACTATGCGGTGCGGAACAGCCAATGCATATTGATGCTCGCAGCGCCAACGCATCTCCTCTGTAAAACCAATCGTTTCTCCATCTGTAATAATATCACCTTGATTAAACAAATAATAAGCAAAGTTAGTCAAGCAGTCTGCAACCTCATTGGTATCCATATCATAGAAGTGGCATTGCACATCAGGAATGCCTAGTGCAGCAAGCCCAATGGAATCCATGAGACCTTCCTGGCGTTCACTGCCAGTACCCTCAACATTGTAGAACCGAATGTTCAATGCTCCATACAACATTTCGCCCTCATCAATAGCAGCCAAAAACACGGATGGCTCGACCAACTTATTGCTTTCTCTAAAATAAATCGCAGCGCAAGGGACCGTTTCCACTATTGCACGAAGAACATTCGTATGTAGTTCCAATCTTTTTTGGGGCTCAAGTCCAGATGCCATCATATCGACAAGTAACAATGCGTAACTACACTCTTGCAACGTTTGGCCTGCTTCATTCCAATGCCAACTTTGCTGTAAAGCGGCTTCATAATCAGATATCGGACCTACATTCATGCCAGTAAGCGTTGTTTGCGCAGGCATTTCTCCTTCTGCATATTTCACCATATAATTCAAATGAAAGAAATGAAGCATTTCGCCTTTCTCATGTTGCTCATAGGGCTCCCATACTGCCAGCGACCCACTCTTTTCATTTTGTGGTCGATCTGTTTTCCCCATGTATTGTTCTATCTTGCTGTAGAGTAGTTCGCGGTCCACAACTGGCTTTTCTTTAAACAGCAGTTCAATAGCATAAACTCTAGCAAATCCGAAGTCTTTCTCTTGCTCTATGATTTCATTCATAAGGCACTCTCCTTCATTCTGTATTGATTTCTTAATCATATATTGATGTGTTCATCAACTTCATCAAGAATACACGAAAGATTACCAAGCGCCTATCATACTTTTTCCCTATCATTGCCAATTATGAGTTTAACATATGGTTTTGAAATAATTGGTATTATGCAATCGGGCGCGATTGTGGAATACGCGTCGCTGTAAGTAAAGCATTCTCAACTATCTAAAAAGATCATTAAACAAAAGGTAGTATCCTTGAAAGAAAGTAATTGAAAAGAAGGGGATTGAAGCAACAAAAAAATTATTAGATATGATTGTTCGTAATTAATCCTTACAAAAGATAATTAACGAACTATTTTGCATTAAACAATCCAAAACATTCGTATTAAGATGATAAAATTGCTACTCGTCCATCGGCTAAACACTTTATTGATTAAATAAAACACGAATATTATATATAAAGCTTCTTTCACAAGTGTTTGTAGAATAAACATTATTTATTATTCAAAGGACTGTAAAAACAACAATCAATGGGAAAACCGCCATTTTTAATTGACTTCTATCCAAATCATTTGAACGGTTACGATTTTTCTAATAAAAAATAACTACCCAATTACGGCTAGTTGCTTCCACTTAAAGAATAAGAAATCGAAATATTCAAAAAGAATCAATTGCTTTCTTTTTCTGTTCAAATTCAACGTGTGTATAGACTTGAGTTGATGTAATACTTTCATGACCCAGTAGTTCTTGAAATGTTCGTAAATCAACGTTTTCTTTATTTTGCTGTAACATCAACGTTGCAAAAGTATGCCGTAAGTGATGTAGCGGGTAGGTGGGAGGCCTGCTTTTTCAATACATTTTTAAAAATGACATGCAAACCCCGCGGATCTAATCCTTACGATTTTTATTTAGAAAAACAGGTTCTGTTGGATAAATTTGATATGCTCTTAAAGAAGCTTTATAGGATGCCAGAAGCGGCATTTAGTGTGGATGAAGGGGCAATATCCGTTCTTTTTTCCCTTTTCCATCAATTCGAATCGTTTCATTTACCAAATCAGCTTGTTCCCATGTTAATGAATCCAGTTGTATAAAAAGAAAGAACCTTTGAAAAATTTTTTTGGATGATGATAATAAAGTCGTTTAAATCATATTTTAAAAAATAATAAAGTCATTTAAAATTAAATTGTCGATTATGCTCTTCAACAAACGGGGAAGGAACTGTTGCGGAACTGAATCGATGAACTTTGGGAGGTCTGAATTTGTCCATCGAGAAAATCCTATCGATTGTGGCCGTATTGTTCTTTTTGAGTTATTTCATTTTTTTCTCATACTTCACTTTAAGAAAACAGGCTATCATCCTATTCGACATGCTGTAAGTGACTACGGTGTAGGTGCTACAAAAAATTTATTTTTAATTTACGCTTGGTTCAGCAATTTAGGGGCATTGTCACTTTCTATCGTGTTGTTGAATATAAAAGATCGCTTCTCCATATCCGCGTCCATTCCGATTTTAATCATTCTAATGGTCATCTCCCGTATCCTCATGTTATTCTTTCCAACTGACCTAGAAGGAGAAAAACTTACGGTTCAAGGAAAACTCCATTACTTATTTGCTATTCTTGCGTTCGCTTTTTCCTATATGGTCATTGATCGTGGAGGAAGTCATTTAAAATTACTGGAAGGCTTTAAAAATCTAAATCAATTTTTTAACATCGTAACCATAGTTTCTTCTATCTCGCTTGGGGCTGTTATTGTAACTATGTTCAAGCCTTTGCGATTTATCTTTGGGATTTGTGAGCGAGTGTTCCTGTTGACAATAAACATTTGGTTTATTGTCGTAAGCATCTGGTTCGTTTACATTCTTTGATAAATGAATGTATTGGTAGGAGGTTTTTAACAATTAAACAAACACGCGTGATTGTTGCTTTTATTTAAAGTCAAATTATAAGCTGAAACTATTATAAATAGTGAGTTCTTATTTAATGTCACACATTATATGTATAAAAATTAAAAGGATAGAAGAGCTTAAACAAATTCGCTCTTTCTATCCTCTTTTTTACCAAAGATGCCCTTATTTACTACAACAATTAAATCAACTCCAATGTTACATTAAGGAGCTTGTATCAATTATTAATTGTACATTAAAGCCTAATTCTTAAACTTCTAGGTAATAAAAGATATAGGTTGTTTTCTCAAAGAACGGGGTAGTTTAGTTGAAGAGTGGTGTTTTACATGTGTTCAACAATCGGGCCAGGTTTGTGGAATAAGCGTCTGATTCCTTCTTTAACTATAGAGTATTTCAGTTGAGGAAGCTAAAGTTGAATATGTATAAGAAAAATAGACTCGATTCCACTAAAATAGGAACTAAGCCTATATAACTCACTAGCACCTATTTGTTGCCACATACACTCCGCACATTGTGAAGAGGTTGCTTAATTGGAATTAAACTGAATAATTCGATATAAAATAGGGTCATTTTATCAATAACGATAATTTGATCTTTTTGATTTGACAACTTATTATTCATGAATGATTTTGTAGTCTCACTATACTATTGATGTTCAGATTTAGGAATAAAAATAAAAGCAATATCTCCTGTTGTCGCTAAACACACCGTCAGTTCTTTTCATATTTAATATTAGTGTGTAAAGAATGGAAATCCATGATGGGGGAAATAATGTAGTTCTCTATTGCAAATAACAATTCAAAATAAAACAAAATCAATACGGAGGTAAAAAAATGAATGTCCTTGATTGTATCATTATAGGTGGAGGTCCTTCTGGGTTAAGTGCTTGCTTAACTTTAGGAAGGGCTAGGAGAAACATTGCATTATTTGACGATGGAATGAATAGGAATAGAGTGACACAATCGTCACATGGATTTATTACTCGAGATGGGATAAAACCACAAGCGTTTAAAGAAATAGCGTTAAAAGAGTTGGAGAATTACCCGTCCGTATCATATTTTACTGCAACAGTTACTGAAATCATAAAGGATATAGGTAATGAGCGATTTACTGTCAAAACATCTACTAGTGAGGAATTTGTTTCAGAAAAAATAATACTCGCCACCGGTATTCAAGAAATATTTACTATATCAAGTATAAGAAAGTTTTATGGGAAAAGTCTATTTAGTTGTCCATATTGTGATGGCTGGGAGCAAAAGCATGTACTGCATTTGACTAAGTTAATTTATAATTGGTCGCAGGATTTGGTTGTCTTAACGAATGGAGTTCAATTATCTAAAGAAGGTAAAATAGAGTTACAAAAACACAATATCAAAGTTATATCGAAAAAAATAAAAGACTTAATAGGTAATGACGGTTACTTACAAAAAATAGAGTTTGAAACAGGAGCAACAATTATAAGATCGGGTGGATTTGTTGCCCCATCTTATTATCGCCCAAATCAGTTTGCTGAGAAGCTTGGCTGTGAAATTCATGAAAATGGAAAAGTTATAACAGATGGTGTTGGTAGAACAACCCAAAAAAACATATATATCGCAGGGGAAACAGAAAGATCTAAACCATCCTCTTTAATGATTTCAGCTGCTAAAGGTAATAAAGCTGCGGTTTCAGTAAATACTGATCTAACGATGGAACGCTTTTGATTACGTCATAACACCTTTTGCTTTAACTAAATAGGAGCTTAGCTAATATAATTAAACTCATCAGCGCCAATGTGTTGCCACATATACTCCAAACATTGTTTTAGAGTTAGTATAAGAATTTACGAAGAACGGATTTTGATTTTAGAATTCGTTTTTTCTTGTTGTTTAAAAAGGATTAAAGTATTTTTGTTGAAGTTATTGAACTAACGGCACAACTTAGTTTATAGACTTATTCAACAATCGGGCGCAATTATTGAATAAGCTCTTTATTCTACTTCAACGAACAGGGTGCTATAGTTCAATAAGAATGGGACTTGTGTTCAATGCAGGAAATCGACCGGATCTTACGATTAATTGCTAACTACGCTTTTCAATTGATTCAGCAGCAGAATGTGTGCATGCTTTAGCGACACTAATTGATCCAAATGTGCATAGTTGTGGCACAGTAAGAGCACATGGAGAAGAAATATTAGGCCAACCAGAAAAGGACTTCTATATAGTCGGAGCTAAAAGCTATGGACGTGCACCAACATTTATAATTGCAACGGGTTATGAACAAGTGTTCAATAACAGCATATTTATCAGATGATGAAGAAGCTCCGAAACGTGTGGAATTAGAGTTACCTGATCAACTGGGATAATGATTTTCGTAAAATGCTCAAAAGTTTTAACCATTACATTAGCTTTGGTACGCCATTACATCCCGCTGCACTTCAGGAGTCTATCACTTTAGCGAAAGAACTTCACAATGGCGATGGAGATGAGGAACCTGCGAGACTATGCGAGTTGGCAGTGCAATGGGTACTTAGCAATCCGAATCCGATTATTCTAGAACAGCCCGAATATAAACGCTAACATATTTAACGAATCCAATAAGCATTTTTATGAACAATACTATCCCCTTTTCTAAGCACTTAACGGCTAAGAAAAGGGGATAGTATGCCGTAATTTGCTTTAGGGGGCCGAACAAATACGCAGGACTATGGATATTTGTGTTAAAGTTCGGGTTCTACGCATAGGTTATTTGAGTTATAAGACAATTGGTTTTTTAGAAAATTAGATAGATTAATGATTCAAAACTTCAGGAACTAGAGGAGTTGATGATGCTTTCGAATCTCATACAGTGGTTATTCAATACTCATTTTTATAATTATCTGCCATATTTAAACCTCTATATGAAACTTAAAAAATTTGTTCTGCTACCAATTCTGAAAGAGTTTTAATTCCATAGTCAATTTCATTTAAGGATGCATAAGAATAAGAAATTCTTAAATATTGATCAGAGTGAAACTCATACAAATCTCCAGGGTGAACAAGTATTTTCCGACTTAAGGCTTTAGTAAAAAGCTGGTACATGGATATACCTTCATTTAACTTAAGCCAGATGAAATATCCGCCCCTTGGGATATTCCATGTACCGATGCCGGTAAAATATTTCTTTAATGCTTCAAGAGCAACATCTCTTCGGATCTTAACATTTTTCCTCATTATATCGTTATGCTGATAATAAAGACCACTAGAGAATAGTTCTGTGGTTACATTCTGGGAGAGTGAGCTGGTTCCATAATCAGTTTGCATTTTTATATCTGCCAATCTTTCAATGACTTTTTCTGATCCAACAATCCATCCAATCCTGAGACCAGGACTTAAATTCTTCGATATTCCACCAATATATAATACAAGTCCATTGTTATCAAATGCCTTTATTGGCTGTGGAGGTTGTTCATCAAACCAAAGCTCCCTATATACATCATCCTCGATAATAGGCAAACGTTCCCTATCACACGCATCAACAAGCGTTTTTCTTCTTTCAAGTGACATGACACTCCCGGTAGGATTTTGAAAAGTAGGTATTGTAAAAAGCATTGCTCCTTTTCTCCGCCTATGTCGATCAACCAATTCTTTTATTTCTATACCTTCTTCATCCAGCTTAATTCCCGAAGGCTGCATTCCGAACGATTGAAAGGTTCTAAGAGAGTATAGGTAGGATGGCTTTTCAACATATACTACTGAGTTCGTGTGCAAAAGGCCAAGGGAAATAAGCTGCAGTGCCTGCAAAACACCAGAGGTAATCAAAACTGAAGATGGATCAGCTACTATTCCTATTGTTTTAAGGTATGTGCATACCTCTCTTCTTAGATGGATATTTCCTTTTGGTTCTTCATAACCCAGCGATGCCATAGACTTAGACAGTTTTTTTAGTACGCCCTGAATCATTTTGTTAGGTATTAATTCAGGGGAAGGTTCGCAGGACCCCATTCTGATGATATCAGGTTGGAATTCAGCCTGATTGATCTGCTGCATTATATTTTGATTTGTTTGATGTAATCCCGAAGATATATAGGGAAGCCAATTATGTGAATGATTACTGGACATTAATGTCCATGTATTGTTTATTACTTTTGTACCTCCACCAGCATTACCGCTAATAAGGCCTTCAGCTGCCAGCTCTTCAAGGGCAGATACTACGGTACTTCTGTTTACACAGAAAATTTCAGAAAGTGTCCGCTGACTTGGCAATTTGAAACCAACTGGCCATTCTCCAGTTGCTATTTTATCTTTTATGAAGTTAACAATCTGTATATCCAATCGAATAGGACTATTTCTATCAGGTCTCCAGTTGATATCCAACATAAAATTCCTCCAAAATCATAGTATTTTTACTCTATCATTTGGTTGGTTAAATAACAACCAAGAATGGTTGGATACTTTTTGTTGTTGTTCAAATACAATTACATTAACAGATATTAAAATTTTAAAGGAGAATGATAACTATGGTACCAATAAGAATTCTAAGTGATAATGATGTTAAGAACATTCTAGATATCAAGAATACAGTAGCATGTGTAGAAAAAGCCTATGCGCTTAAAGCCAACAATCAGGTGAGACTATTCTCCATGGTATCTGAGGTGATTTTTGAGGGTAGGGCAGAAATGGATATTAAATCAGGGATGCTTAATGAAGAAGATGTGTTTGGATTAAAACTCGTTTCATGGTTTGGTGAAAATAAAAATCAAGGGCTTCCAGCTATAACTGGGCTGACTATGTTATTTGATTTGAAGAATGGGTTTCCTAAGGCAATGATCAACGCAAGTTATTTGACAGGAATGCGTACTGGAGCAGCAGGTTCAATAGGCGTGAAACACCTGTCAAAACAAGATTCAAAAACACTAATGATTGTAGGTACAGGAGTTCAGGCGATTTTTCAAATAGCAGCCACTCTATCTCAAGTTCAGACAATCAACAAGGTATATATATATGACCCCGTAAAATATGAAAATGCATCAAAATTCCAGTATTCAATAAAGACGGAACTAGATAAAATCATAAATGATATCAACGATACTTATAATAAGAGCTGGAAACAAAGAATTGAGTCAGTTCAGTTTGTAGCTGTAGAAAATCCAGTGAAAGCTTTGGAAGAAACCGATGCAGTAATTACGATAACGCCTTCGCGAAAACCACTGATTTTTAAGGAGTGGATTAAGCCAGGCATACATTTCAGCTGTGTGGGGGCAGACATGACTGGAAAACAGGAAATAGATGAAAAGATCTTTGAGGTAGCTTCTGTATATGTAGATGATATTACACAAGCATCGACAGTCGGAGAAACACAAAGTGCTATAAGGGCTGGTATATTAGGCAAAAACAATTTGACTGAAATCGGACAATACATACTTGGAAATGCGAAAGGACGTACAAGTGATGAAGAAATTACGATTTTTGATAGTACTGGCATAGCATTGCAGGATCTTGCAGTTGCAAAATATATTGTATCAAAAGCAGAAGAAATGAATGTTGGGACAATCGTGCAAATATAAAATCGATATACAATTTGGAGGGATCATATTATGAAGTTAAAAGTTTATACATTAAATTCATTTGCAAAATCCATTGAGGGAGGGAACCCTGCCGGAGTGGTACTTAGCGCTGATTATCTATCAGATGAGGACATGAAAAAAATAGCAGGTATCATCGGTTTTAGTGAGACTGCTTTTGTCATGAAGTCAGACTTTGCTGACTTCAAGGTTAGATTCTTTACACCTAATGAAGAGGTTGATCTTTGTGGCCATGCAACGATAGCAGCGTTCTATACACTTTCAAGCCAAGGATATATTAAACCAGGAAAATATTCTCAAGAAACAAAGGCCGGAATTTTAAATGTAGAAGTAATGGAAGACCTATCAATTATGATGGATCAAAATGCTCCAAGCTATTATGAAATAATAGACAAGGAGGAAATTGCAGATTCCTTAAATATTACTATAGATGAAATGTTGGGGGATCTACCAGTGCAAATTGTATCTACTGGCCTTAGGGATATACTTGTACCGATTAGAAACTTAGATATATTAAATTCTATAAAGCCAGATTTTGAAAAAGTAACAAATATCAGCAGTAAATATAATACCATTGGTTATCATATTTTTACCCTTGAATCATTAAAGGGTTCAAATGCTCACTGTAGAAATTTGGCACCTTTATATGGAATTCCAGAAGAATCTGCAACTGGTACATCCAATGGTGCCCTTTCATGTTATCTATATAAATATGGTAAAATCAAACCTGAACATGTTATTAATATATCTGTTGAGCAAGGTTACTCTATGAAAAAACCTTCAGAAATAGTTATAGCGTTAACCACTCAAGGGAAAGAAATTATTGAGGTAAAGGTGGGCGGAAAAGCATTGAATTTGTCTGAAACAGAGGTTGAAATATAATTGCAGAATATAAATTTCTAATAAATTGAAATAAAAAGATAGCCGGATTAGGTGTTATGTTACATCTATTATGGCTGTTTTTTTCTTAATTAAATATCCTTGGTAATATGTTGGCTATTATTATAGCCAATGTTCTTAGTTGCATTATTTATTTTCTTTGTATTTAGGTCTCCGAATATAAATCTATGGATTCCAATTTTCTTATATGTTTTGATAGACATTGGGTTTATTGTGTCGTTAATTTTAGGGGTCAAGTCTAAAAATATAACTGTAAAGGTGTTCAGTATTCTTTCAAACATTACATTTATGATACCGTTATCAATATTTATATTTCTGTTACTGTTGGCAAATGGAATTTCTGGACCATAGAGAATCAAAATCAAGGAAACTCGTTAGGGCTTCCTTAATTTATTATTCGATTATCAACATAATAATTTAACAGAGCCAAAATAAAAAATAATTACTTATTGTTGTTCATTTGGATTTACAACGTTAAGAGCAAAAAGTCCCCAAATCTCGCTTTGGGAATGTTAAACTTTAATTACACGAGGGGGCGAAAAAATGGATTATACTAAAATCTATAATGAGGAACTGATTGCCTTAGTAAAAGAGAAAATAAAGTCAGTCGGTGAAATTAAAGCGGTGAAGTTTTTGAGAGAGCAAACAGGTATGTCCTTAATACAGGCAAAAAAATTTGTAGATTTTTGTAAAGAATAGACATAAAAATTAGAGTCAATAAATTAACCTGTGTTTTATTGCAACAATATTTATAAAGCATACAAAATAAATATAATAAACGTTCCCAAATAAAAGTTTGGAAAGAAACCGAAATCCAAGAAATGCTGTAAAACCAACATTTCTTGGATTTTCCTTTGAATATTGTCTATGCAGCCTTTTATGCAAATATAGAAACATGTCTACTATAGTGCTTTTCAAAATTATTCAGAGTGTGTTAGCTGAATAAAAATCAGTAAATTTGACGCTTTAAACCTGCATTATTTAATCGTCCTATACTTCAATTACAGGGGCTTTAGTTGAAAACGATCTTGAACAACCGGGCGCTTTTTGTAATGAGGAAAGCATCTTTCTTCATGAAAAGGGCCATATTGTTTAATTGTTAAACCGAATTCTATATATGGTAAAATTATGTTATAGAGAAGGGGTTGCATGAATTTTTCTGGAGATACGGTAGATATGGTTGGATTGTTGTTTCCGTTAATACCTATATTGTTAATAGCGTTACTATTAAGATGGGTTCAGATCATTTGGGTAAATATTAAAATCCAAATTGAACAAAACAAAGAAATCATCTCTTTACTCAAAAAATAGTAGAGAAAAGATAAGAGGAGATAAAAAGCAATGATTGAACAATGTATATGTGATGAAACATATGATTTAAGAGTAGAAGCAGATATCGGAGCTGATGCTATATGGTGTAATAAATGCCTCTGTAACTTTGAAATATCATATGTTCCAATTTCCATCGAACTGCAATCGGAATTAACAAAATGGATATTAAAATATGGTGAGTGGATTGATTGGGCTAATGATGGAATAGTTCCTAATGGGATTGAACTTGAAGAAATACATAATCAACAAGGATTAAAGCTAACGGAAAAAGTAAGGAAGGAACTTGAAGGGAAATACAAAGTTTCATTTTCCCCTTCTACATTTGCGAAAAGGCATGCAAACAAAAAGAAGTAAACTGGTATATAAGACATGAATAAAAAAATAGACCAGGCTCAAAATTATTAAGTACCTGGTTTATTTTGTTAAAAAATATCTATGCTGTCGGGTCCTTTTACAACAAGAAAAGACCCGAAGTTCTTATCCCAAAAGACCTGAAGTTCTTGTAAATGTACAACAGATATTATGGGGAATTGACGTATCCAAACCCTCCTCCACGCCAAATAATTTTAGTTTACATAATATAAATACCTTGGTCACAACTTTCTAATTATCGGATGTATCACATAATTTATCGTTCAAAAGGGGATTATTCGTTTAAATAATGCTAATTATCGTTTAATGTAGATTTGTCCAATATTTATGAAAATTATTCATAAGTGTGAACAAACTAAGCTGGTTGATACCTTATCTTAACAAAGGATAAAGACTTTTATTATGCGCTGGGAGAGTAATCGAGATGGGCAACGGTACGCGTTACTGAATCTCCATACGTCTCATAGCGCTATCATTATTTTGAAAATTAGTAAATTACATCAGTTGAAGCATTAAGAAAAGATAAAGAGCACCATTTACCAGATGCTTTTTAAACAGATTCATTGGAGTACTGTTATTCAACTAACGGCAGTTTAGTTGAATAGTGTTATCTAACAAATGTTCAACAATCGGGCCATATTATTGAATAAAATTCTTTAATGAAAGGTTCCCAAAACGACGCTTTGGAAAGGTTTGTGCTTTGTCTAATAAACTAATTTGATAAAATAGATAAATGACACACTTATAGAGGTGAAAATATGGATGATATTTTAAAACAACTAGCTGAAATTAAAACCGAATTAAGAAAGCCATTTCCTACTAGTGATATTAATAAAATATGTGAAGATTTTCGATCAGAATTTTTGAAATTATCCGATGAGGATGAGGTGGATTTCTATGAAGATTTTCGTTATTACTGTGTGAACATATCTGGAACGCTAAGTTATGTTTTAGAAGATATGACAAATCAAATTCCACAAGGACAAATTGACATGCTTTATAAGTCTTTTTTTGAATACTATAATCAACATGAATTTCTTGAAGACCGGATTGCAAACTATAATCATTTCTTTCAGGAATATAAAACCTTTGAACAAGCAAGAAAATTATTATTACAGCTGTTGTCAAATAACCATTATCCATTAAAACGACAGAGTCTTTACACAAAAATAAATCTGACTTTTGAGAAATGAACTTGAAATTTATACAACAAAATTCAATAAAATGAGTTGCAAGACAGCCCTTTTTTCTTTATTGAACTAAACCAGCTAATAGAAGGTTAATCGTTATTCAATTAAAGGGCGCGATTATGGAACAAGGAAAAGCGTCTTTTTTACTTTACGAAAAAAAAGATTGAGTCGAACGTCTTCTTTTGAAATAATTGGTACTAATCAATATGTTAATTAATGGATTAAGATTCATTAGAAAAAGAATTTTTAAAATATAGGAGGGTCGCCCATGGATAAAAATGAATTAATCTCACTATTCCACAAAGAACTTCGACAAGAGGCTCAAGTAAAAGGTTACATAAGAGAGGAAACAGAACATGTCGTGCGTCACATTTCACAGTTTGGTGAAAAAGGGTTCATTGTCTCATCTAATGTAAACGAAGGCGATGTAAGAGAAATTATTAAGAACGAGTTAAACTATTTTAGTAACCTTGAGCAGGATTTTGAGTGGAAGGTGTATAACTACGACAAGCCTGCTAGTTTGAAAGATATTCTTGAACAAGAAGGATTCACAATAGATGACCCTGAAGCACTAATGGTCATGAAGTTAGATGAACAGCACCCCTTGCTTAATAATGACCGACACTTCAATTTAAAGGAAATAACAGATGAACAAGGCATTCAAGACATTATTGTTCTAGAAGATGCCATCTGGAATGTACCGCATGCTGAGCTGGGAGAAAGACTTTGGAGAGATAAACAGAATAATCCTGAATCCCTATACCTTTATGGAATTTATGAAGATGGTCAGCTTGTAAGTGCAGCTTGGATGTATTTGGAAGAAAAATCCTCCTTCGCCAGCTTATGGGGAGGTTCAACACTACCGTTGTTCCGAGGAAAAGGTTATTATACAGCACTTTTAGCTACTCGTGCAAAAAAGGCATATGAAAATGGGCATCCTTTCCTTACTGTTGACGCCAGTTCAATGAGTAGGCCTATCCTAGAAAAGAGTGGTTTTCTATGTCTTGCATACTCTTATGGCTGCCAGTCACCTTCTACCAAGTAGTAGAGCCTCTTATTAAAAAACTAGCTAATAGAAGCTCATGTGTTATTCCGTTAAAGGGTGCGATTGTGGCATAAGCGTTTCTTTTCTTATTCAACTCCCATGAAAGAACTTAATCATCTTTCATTTTCTGTGGTGTAGCGCTGGTTTTTGCGCTACATGGATGGCTACCGGGGTGCGTTAGTTGAAGATTCGCTTTCCGAAATAATCAATCTTTTTTACAAAATAATATTCAAATGTACTAAAAAAGCTCTCATTTTGATCAATGTTTTTTCAAAATGATGGTTTTTCTTCTGTCATTAAGTCAATGTTTGTAGCACCTTCTTAATCAATATTTTTTACAAAGCAACAACAAAAGAGTTCGAACATATTTGATATATATAATATGTTTGAACTCTTTATTTACATATGTTTGAATGTCGTTATCCTAAGATAAACAAATAATAAAGTTTTATAAAAATCATCTCTTCATTTATCCTTTGAGATGATTTTTTTATTGGACATTTAGATGTTTATCTTGTGAAGAATTTCTTCCAATCCTTCCACCGTATGGTCCACTTTATCAAACAAACTTAACAATTGACCAAATGATTGCTTTTCAACGCTATCATAAAATTGGCGTCAAGAATTTAAATAAATGGAGATTACCGGTGAAGGGAGAATAATTGGGGATTTGTGGTATTATATAGTGAGCGAAGAAACAGAATAAAATTTTCCAACGAGCTTCGCAAACAATTGAAATTACCAATAGGGGGTCCTGCCGACAAAATTTAGAAGGATAAATCAGTTCCTACTTTTATAGAATAGGCTGATATGGTATTTACTTAGGTTATAGTAACAGCTAGGTTTTAATAGCTGAGAATTAAAAGGAGAGATTTCATTAATTATGTTTAAAAATTTTTTTGGAAAGTGCTTAGTAACTTTTTTTGTTTTACTTTTACTTATCCCTGTTTTTACAAATCAAAAGGCTACAGCTAATTCACTACCTCAAAATGAAATGCGGGCAGCCTGGATTGCAACAGTATCTAATATTGATATGAAGGCAGGTATGAGTAAAACCCAATATACTCAATGGGTTCAAAGTACATTAGACAAATTAAAAGCTGATAACTTTAATACAGTTATTTTTCAAGTTAAGCCATTAAATGATGCACTGTACCCGTCAAAGCTTGCTCCATGGTCATCGTATATAACAGGCAAGACACAAGGGACCAATCCAGGTTTTGATCCATTGCAAATAATGCTGGACGAAGCACATAAGCGAGGATTAGAACTTCATGCTTGGGTAAACCCATATAGGGTCACTATGCCTTCGCAAACTTTGACTAATCTTGCTGCCGATAATGTAGCCCGTAAAAATTCTAATTGGGTAGTGAAATACGGTAAACAATACTATTTAGATCCTGGTTTGCCGGAAGTTCAAAATTACTTATTATCAACCATAGAAGAATTAGTAAGCAACTATGATATCGACGCTGTACATATGGATGATTACTTCTATCCTTATAAAATAAAAGGAGAGACTTTTCAAGATCAACAAACTTTTAAAAAGTATGGTGGCTCATTCAATAATATTGAAGACTGGCGCAGAAATAATGTTAATCAATTAGTAAAAAAGGTTTATGCAAGCATTAAGGCAATTAAACCTCATGTTCAATATGGAATATCTCCGTTTGGAATTTGGCGAAACAAAGGGCAAGATTCTACTGGTAGTAACACGAATGGAATGAGTAACTACGATGATCTTTATGCTGATACAAGACAGTGGATTAAAGATGGAAGTATCGATTATATTGCGCCTCAAATCTATTGGTCCAGAAATCATAAAGCAGCAAATTACTCTGTTTTATTAGATTGGTGGGGAAGAGAAGTTCAAACATACGCAAAAGTCCATCCTGTTAATTTATATATTGGCATGGCCGATTATAAAGTTGGAAATGATTCTGATACTGCATGGAATAATAAGACGGAACTTATCAGCCAAGTAATCGCCAACAGAGCAAATAAAAATGCTCAAGGGCAAATGCATTTTTCTCTAAGAAGTATTAACAATAACGCTCTTGGATATGCTTCTTATCTAAATCAGCAACTATACAATTATAAAGCTTTAACACCTACAATTTATTGGAAAGGCTCTGCAATACCTTTATGTCCAACTGATGTTAAATTGAGTAAAGAGTCTTTCGGCATGAAGCTTACTATTACAGATGAAAATAGTACTCAACCAAGGAAATATGTAATATACCGATTTGATGGAACAAAAGAAGGATCATATGAAGACGTTAAAAATATAGTAGACGTGGTTTATAACACACAAGGTAATACTGTTTATGTAGATACTATTGCAAATAATAGTAAAGTATACACATATGGTATAAAGTCTATATCTGCTACAGGTGTGGAAAGTAAAACTGCTTTTGTTCTAAAAGACGGAAATCCTTACCAGTAGCAATATAGCCAACACCTGAAGGGCCAGAGCAACCAGAAAAACCTATAGATTCAAAGCCTGTTGGTAGAAAATAATCGATCTTTTTTATAAAAACCAATCTTAAATTTGAGGGATAAGAATCCATTTTGATCAATCTTTTTACAAAATGGATTCTTTTTATTTATCGTAAAATGCTGGCTTATGAAGAATTTTTGAACAAACTTTATTTTAAAGCAACATTTTAATGAATTTTTATTAAAAGACTACACTTAATTTTATATGAGTGTCTGCAAGTTCTTGTCCGAATTGAAAATAAATTAAGATATGTCAGTGGGTGTCCGGAAGTTCTTGTCCATATACAGATATTATGGGGAGTTGACGTATCCAAGCTCTCCTCCATGCCAAATAATTTTAGTTTACATAATATAAATTATAGGAAGTTATGTATCAGTGAAAAGTATACTAATAATAGTGAGACAAAACGGATATAAATGGACGTAAATAACTAAATATTATTTCAATGACAAAATATTTTAGACTTCGATGATTTCTTGAATAAAAATTGTTAATCTTATCACCCATATAGTTGAATAAAAAAGAATCCATTTTACACGTTAGATTAAAACGGATTCTTTTTAATTAAATTTGGATTTAAATTGTTAAACATCCAATATCAATTACTTAATTTCAACGTGTACATCTTTTATTAATCTGACTTGGCCATGATCATCCAAATATTTGTTATAATCATCCTTATTTATAAGTTTAAATTGACATGTTTTTTAGAAAAAATCGTTATTTTCATGACATTTCACTTGAATCTGTTGTGATTCTAAAATAGCCACAATATTCTTCATAACAATTGGTCAGAATAATAATTTCGTTCACAACGACTTCATTTGATGACGAATTAACAGGAATTTGACTAGAAAAATTAGTAAATCTCCTACTAAATTTTGAATCAATTGATATTTGCGTTTTTCGTAAAGTCTGAATATTGCGAAAATATAAATGATATTATGGAGTGTTTTCTACTGTTTTCTCATTTGTAATTCCATCATTTTTAACAGTTACTTTCCTTGTAAACGCACTAACAATTAAACTTACTAAAATATTAACAGTCAATGCAAGGAAACCAATGTTGATATCTTGTATGTAAGATGGCCAGCTTGGGAACAGCTTACTTAGATGAGCTCCTGTAGCTGCTTGCCAACCTAAAATTGAAACTCCGACAATTATCCCAACAGACACACCTTGTACAGTTAATGGATTTTTTACTTACAACTGCTGGTACTAAAAATAATAACGTAATTGCTCCACCACCGCTAAAAGTAAAGTACAGTGCAATTAATGCGATCACTGGAACTGAATAACGAGCAATGATAGCAATTTGTTGATCGCTAATTTGAGGACGAATTGGTTTTACAACATTTTTTGCAAATAATGTAGCTGCAGACATTAAAATCATTGAAACTGGAACAATTGCTAATAACCCTGCAGCTCCAATAAAGCCTACGATGACTGGATTAAATGTTTGTGTGGAGATTTTAAATAATGCTAAATCTACAGCGCCTCCTTCTAACTCTGGAATTTGTAAAATTGCAGCTGCTCCAGTAAATAGAATAAATAATAAAAATAACGCATAGATAGGAAGCATAATCGCATTTTTTCTTAAGGCATTACCACTTTTCGCTGAAAAAGTAGCGATAAATGTATGTGGCCACATATAAAACCCTAATGATGTTAACATGATTGTTGAAATATACCATGAGGCACTAAAACCTGAGTCTGGAAGCGTTAAAAAACCTGGTTTAACAGCTTCAATTGCCTCCCACATTGGTTGAATCCCGCCATAATAATGTATAGGTAAGTAGATACCAAGGAATAACACAACACCCAGAATAAGAATATCTTTAATAACAGCTGTCCAAGCCGAGCCATGAATTCCTGAAACCATGACATACGCAATCATAGCAATTGTGCCAATCCAAATTGTTAATTTCGGATCAATCGCTCCATACGAAGCTTCAGAAACGATAATGCCAAGACCTTTTAATTGAATGACTAAATAAGGAATTAAAGCTGCTAACCCTACAATAGCTACAAGTGTGCCGAGAATTTTACTATTATATGCCTTTTCAAAAAAATCAGATTGTGATAGTAGACTATGTTTCTTTCCATAAGCCCATATTTTAGGTGTCAACCAGTAAGCAATTACATAGTTTAACATCGCGATATTAAAAAATGCTGCGGCGCCCTTCCCGTACATCCAACCACTTACCCCTAAAAATGCATTAGTTGTATAAATTTCACCAGCCATTAATAAGAAGATGAAGATAGAACCAAATCCACGGCCTCCAACACTCCATTGTTCAAGGCTCATATCTTTACCTCTACTAGCCATAATGCCTAAAAATAAAGCAATACCTAAGAAAATTGCAATGATTCCAACTGAAATTATCATATTATTCCGTCTCCTCTTTTGCATTAGGATTTATACGATGAACGATAATCATTAACCCTGTTCCTAAAAAGATCCATAAAACCATCCAAAATAATAAAAATGGAAGACCTAGGACATATGGTTCGGCACTTTTGATAAAAGGAACTCCTAATGGCATTCCGAAATATGCAATGAACGAGAGCAAATAGCAGAGCCTTTTTTTTGTCATTTTTCTATCTCCTTTTTATTTATTAATTAATCGCTGAAACCCGTTATCAATAAATAGACTATTTATATCTCTTTTATCAGGAGTAAAATGAACTTGTTTTTCATTATCTAGAAAATCAATTGTGTATTGTACAGTAGCCGCCACTCCTAGTTTTAAAGCATCTTCATCTAAGTCAAAGTAAACATTATGGTGTTCGGCCCCAATCCCTTCTTCGAGGTTTTGTATTCCTACGAATGCAAACACACCTGGGAAGTATTTTTCATAAAACGCAAATGATTCTGATGCCATCCAAGCAGGGATTGACTGTAATGCATCTGTACCAATTGCATTTTTCATCGCATTGATCGCAATTTGTGCACAATCTTTTTGATTGTAGACAATTAAATACGATTCTTTAGGTTCAATAATAAATTCATAGGTGCAATTATGGAGGTCACAGACTTTTTCAAGGATTCTCTTAAATTCTTTTGCTACATGGGTTCCTTGGTTAAAATCTAAATATCTAGCTGTTCCTGAGAACTGTAAGCTTTCTGGAATTATATTTGCTGCGGAACCTGAATTAATCGTTCCAATTGAATAGGTAATTGTTTTAAAAGGGTCTAAAGTATTTAACCTCATTGCTCTTAAATTGTTATAAAAATCGGTAAAACAGTCTAATGGAGCAACTGACAAATCTGGTCTTGAACCATGTCCACTTTTTCCTTTTATTAAGACATCAAAAACAAAAGAAGCAGCCATTCTTGGACCTGGATCAACAGATATTTTCCCAGTCGGAAGATCATTTTTTAAATGGATACCCCAAATTCCATCTCCTCCGATTTCGTGTAATCGTTTACAGAGATTATAAATCCCACCACCCATTTCTTCGCCTTGTTCAAAAGCTAATAACACTCTTCCTTTAATTTTGTCTTGGTGTTGAGCCAAGATTTTCGCGACACCCAAAAGCATCGCTGTATGTCCATCATGCCCACAAGTATGAGCAGCTTGATCATACTCTGAAAATACTACTTTTTTCTTTTTTAAATTATTTTCCTCTTCCTTCATCGGCAGTGCATCTAAATCTGCCCTAAGAATTAAAGTTTTTCCCGGTTGTTTCCCTTGAATATAACCAATAATTCCACCATCTTGGACAATTTCGTAATGAATGCCCCATTTAGTTAACTCATCTGTAACTACTCTCATTGTCCGTACTTCCTGTAATCCAATCTCAGGGTGTCAAATTACATAGTCTTCTATTTCTTTTGCAGCTTTTAACGCATTAAGCTTAAATTCGATCGTTTTCATTTTATATACTCCCTTTCTGATTGATTATTGGATTCGATATCTTGGAATTCTAAAGCGATTCTTTCAAGTGCTTCTTTTATAAGTGGTCTTGGTGAAGGGATACAAATTCTTTGAAAGTCTTTACCTTCATTTCCAAACAAGTGACCATCTTCAAGTATGACATTGGCTTTGTTATAGATACGATCATGAATCTCTTGAGCTGAAAGGCCATATCCACTAAAGTCCATCCATAGCACATATGTTCCTTCAGGGATCCTAACTTTGACTGTAGGCATTTTTTTACCTATGAAATTTTTCACATACTCGATTGTGTCGTCAATATATTCTGTTATTTGCGCTAACCATTCTTCTCCTTCGTTATAGACAGCTATAAGGGCTGCAATTGTAAACGGTGATGGTAACTGCATTCCCATTGTGTCGCTAAAGATTTTCCTAATCTCAGGGTTTGAAATAATAACATTTGTACAGTGCAGACCCGCAACATTAAAGGTTTTATTAATGGCTGTACATGTGATGATATGATCCGAGCTGTTTGCAATTTTTGCGATGGGTATAAATTTTTGTTTTTTTCTAATGAGATCCCCATGAATTTCATCAGCTACAATAATTACATTATTATTCTCACAGATATCTGAAAGCGTTTTTAATTCCTCATAAGTTAAAACTCTACCAGTCGGATTGTGTGGACTGCAGAGAATGAACATTGTAGTATTTTCTTCTTTTGCTTTTGCTTCAAAATCCTCAAAATCAATTGTGTAATACCCTTCAGCATCACATTTCAATGCATTATTTCGAACAACTCTTCCATTTCCTTCTATCGCAGCTGTGAACGGCGGATAAACAGGACGTTGAATAATGATACCTTCACCATGTTTAGTTAATGCTTTTATAGCTATATCCAAGGCGTGTACAGTTCCAGGGCTATATACAATCTCTTCTCTTTTGATGGTCCAGTCATGTCTCTTTTTAAACCAATGCTGAATTGATTCAAAGTACTCATCTGGAAAAACAGAATATCCAAAAATACGATGATCAACTGTTTTATGTAGTGCATCTATCAATGGTTGCGGTACGGGTAAATCCATATCTGCAGTAAATAGCGGAATGGTCTCATAGTCATACCTTTCTGTATAACCAATTGTTTTAATTAAATCTTTACCATCCCACTTTAAGGAATAAGTATTTCTGCGATTAACTACTTCATCAAAATTATATTTCAATGCTTCTCCCCACCTCTTGTCGCATTCAACTTTCTACTTTATCGCAATTTTCGACACGTTTAGATTAAATTTTTCTCAGTTTAACACCTTAACTGTAAAATCGTCAACCTAAATTTCAGAATATTTACAAAATTAATTAGATTCAAAACGAAAGTTAAATATAGATTTTCTATATGTTAAAATTAAATTAAATTGGCTACCAATTATGGGGAGGAGATGCTTTGTGGATAAAGAGAAGATTTTTTATGAGCTAATGGAAACGATTTACGAGACATCTAGACTGATTAGTTCCTACGAAAATATTCCAAGAAAATATGGGACAGAAGATGAATTGTATATGATAGAAGTTCATACACTCAACTTAATTGGAGATCAAATAAAAACCACTACTTCTGAAATTGCAGAAATTAAAAATTGCACAAAAAGTGCTGTTTCTCAAATGGTTGATAAACTAATTAAAAAGGGTCTAGTAATTAAATATAGAAATCTGGACAATTATCGAGAATTCCATATTGAATTAACACCAAAAGGCAAAATAGTTTATGAATATCATAAAAATCTAGATTTAGAGGAATATCGGAGTCATTTGAAGAACCTCGAGCAATTTACAGCTGAAGATTTTCAAAAGTATATTACAGTCCTAAACTTAATCAATCAAAGGACTCAAAGCGTGCTTAATGACAAAAAATCAAAGGCGTATTAATTATCTTTACTACCCTACACTATTGGATAATATGGAAAAAAGGCGTGTCACGAACTTTGTGACACGCCTTTATGGTCATAGCAATTTTTAGAATCTCTTCCCCCTGATGGCCGCTTCATGTACAGTTAACTCTCCATTTCCTTCAACGAACAAATTATTTCAATAATTTTCTGTTGAGCATCTAGAGCTTCAGGGATTGGCATAACAACAAACACATGATTCATTTTAGGATAAACAAAGGTATTGATTTCAATTTCTTGTTCTGTTAGTTTTTCATCCAGTCTTATTGCATCTGGATATAAACATTCGTGTGTTCCAATAAAATGAGTAATCTTCCCAAGTCCTTTAAAATCACCGTAAATTGGACTAATTAATGAGTCTTTTAAATCTTTATCAGCTGCCCAAATCTTTGTAATGACTTCCATTCCTTCACTAGCTAACATCGGGTCCTTTTCTTCATATTCAGGTATATGAGGATTTTCAAAACTCATATCAACACATGCAGACAATAAAATAATATCTTTCGGTTGAGGTAAATGGTTCATTTTTAAAAGATGAGCCAGACCAAGTGATATATTTCCGCCTGCCGAATCTCCCATGATGGTTAATTGCTCGCAACTTTCGACCGTTTCAAGAATTTCTTTATAAAGGTTTAGGATTTTTGTGTAAGTATCTTTATGGTTAAAATGAGGTACTTTAGGATAAATAGGAGCAATGATTTTTGCATTTAAAGATTGCGCCATTTTATCCATGAACAACCAGTGGAGATTTAAAGGTTGATTTGTCCAAGCACCACCATGTATATATAAAATAACTTTTTGCTGTAGGGACTCTTGGTCATTTAGTGTGAAAACTTGCATGTCCTCGAATGCCCGCTCCTTAACATCACTTAAAAATTGAACATCATCCCCAATAACATAAGGTTTTCTATTTTCAGTTCCCATTTGATTAACAAACTGTTTGGTGTTTTCAATACAAGAAAAACTGTTTTTATTACTTTCGGAAGTTAACAATTTTTCAAATTGAACACTTTCTTCAGAACGTTCTCCGTTATAAATTTCTACACTCATTTTTTATTTTCTCTCCTTTAAACATTTTTATTGTTCATCTTGTTGTTTCATAACACGGTATGATTCGAAATAGCCATGTATCTCTTTATCAATAGTCTTTAACAAGTTGGATAGAATGTCTTAACTGAACGGAGGCGTTTAATATCTATACTACATCGGTTACAGTAAAACGGTTGAACTAGGCTTCAAGTTCAAAATAAAATATTTTAAATCCCCTTTTCCATCTCATAAAAAAAGTGAGCATGGGCCTCCATTTCAATAATTATAACAAATGTATTCCCTGAATTTTTCCATTCGACACCTGATAGCCATATTTCTTTTAGGCTGTTTTCTAAAAAAATATTGATGATATAACATAAAAACAGAGTTAATCTACAAAATGTGTAGAATCAACTCTGTTTTTTGTTTGATTTTTCATAAATCGAATAATTAACTAAAGCACCCCGTTCGTTTAAGTACAATTTTTCACAAACTTATTATCACTTTGTTAACTCAAATAAAAAAACGTGCTCCCTTCGCAGAAAGAAACACCCCTTTTCGTAAGAACTATATTTAATCAAACGTTCGGCATTGTTTTTCGCTTTCTTCTTGCGAAATATGTTTCTTTATATTTACGTTTGTCACTTGTAACCCTGTTAGGTTAGAGTCCCTTACAGAAAAAGTAAGTTTATCATAATCTCCTCCGTGGTGTCCTGAATAGTTTAAAGCACTGGCAAAAATGAGATGTCTCCTAGGATCTCCATTAATGGGTTCAATTTTGATTTTTGGACACATAAAAAATTCCGAATAAGATGGGCCCAAATGATATAAATAACGTGTAAACAGTGCTTCTTCAAGTAACTCTTCTTTAGTAGCTTCGTCCAATTCTTTTCTCCAGCCAACCATGAGCCAATCATAAAGAGATTGTGACTTTGATCGCACTTTTTTTCCGTTTCCCGAAACGATTAATTTCCCTTCTTTAGCCGTGCAGGTTTTGCGTTTATTGTCAACTACACATATATAAGCGGGTTCAATGGTGATCTCTTCATCATTTGCCATTTTTAACGTCAATTTATTGGATGGATTATCTAAAGATACCTCGATTGTTCCATTCACTCGGACAGAGTTATTAAGCCAGTAAACCACTTTTCTGAGTACACGTTCTTGAAAACCATCATTGATACTGAAAACACGCTGAAGTCCAGAATTATTTTCAACTTTAATGTTATGGACATCATTATGCTCTAATGAATGTTTCATCAATTGTTCCAAAAAAGGTTGATTGATATTCTTCTTTGTTTCAGTCATTTGGCTAGCTGAATTAATTAAATTAACATCAAAAAAATACTTATTAATAAAATCTTGGTTAGGTACTTCTTGCTTCGCAAAAACAACAGTAATATTTACGAGAAATAGGATACAAAAAAGGACGTAGAGTTTTTTCTTCAATAAAACCCACCTACCTTTTCTTTATAAGTATCTTTCCCGATTCTTCTTCAACTATCCTGCTCCGTTCGTTGAAGAAGGATCCAATCCACAACTCTTGAGTTGCGACACTTAAAGGCATAAAAAAAGACCGTCTATTGACAGTCCTTATAACTTATAATTAAGTAGTTTTTGTTTAAACTCACTCAATACTCTTTTCCGTTCTTCATAACCTTTTTGATCTGCTTCTTCCCAAAGTTCAAGATCTGCACCACGTTCGATTAAACCAATAGCATTGTTACAAACTTGTTCTTGAAGACATTTTCTATCTAGTTGTATTGCTGCTAAACCGATATATACTAAAGACATTACTTCCAGGTCATCTTCAATACTAAATTCATCCGAATATTCTTCTAAGATTATTTGAGTTGCTTCCTCAACGGTTTTTCCTTCTTCCAAATAATCAATAAAATCATCTCTCACATCACAAGTAGTATCATCATCAAATATCCCTTTTCCCCAAGTCCCCATTTAATCACCTCTTAGTTTTTTACTCTTAGCATTATTATGTAAGAGAATCGACTTAAGAAATCATTCAACTAATTACCCTTACATGAAAAAAACTTCTTCTACTTCTTTCAAATCCCTGTTAGCAAGCAAGCGATCCTAAATAAAGTGGCTCCAGAACAATACTGGAACCATTTTATAAGTTGATTAAGTTTATAAGGTATAGTTCAAATTAAAACAGATCCTACTGATAAAGAAAATGTAAAAAGACAATAAAGTTATTTAATTTTCGTATAAGGTACTTCACTATACTAAAAAATATAACAATAAAACAATAATAGTGGTTTGAAAATCTAGTTTTATTCAACAATAGCTCCCGATTGTTGAATAATGAAATATGAGAAAGAGCTTTATACATGGATCCTCAGTTATTGACGTTTGATAATTCTCTTTCAACTATCCCTCGTTCGTAAAAAAAACGTTTAAATATGCTAAATTCTCCTGTAAAAAAGTTTGATGCTTTTCGATACCTCTTCTTTTACACCAACCAATTGAATTAAACGCATCGATAAAGCGATAAAACGGTAAAACTTCTTGTAAATCAATAAGTGGACGAATGGACTCATAGCCTTTTTGATACGCATCCCTTGTTCCAGGATATTTCATGAAAATATCACGATTAATTTTTGTAAAGTCCATTTCGGTTGCGCCAATTCGGACACTTTCAAAATCAATGATGCCGGCTACTTGATTTTCATGAACTAAAATATTACCTGGTCGAAAATCCATATGTATAAAACTAGGTCCGTCTGGAGATGGAAGTAATTTCAGTTGACGGTCAAAATGCTTCAATGATTGTTCGTATAAACGAGGATCAATCACTTCTTTTACATCTTCTGCAAAGGAATAAAATTGTCGCTTAATAAACTCAGACCATTGACCATATACATTGGGAACGGAACTTTTGAAATCCTGCACATTTGGAACGATTGCATGCAGAATTCCGTGGTGTACTCCGATATCATAAGCTAAAGCTGTATCCACTTTCTCTGTAATCGGCACACCGTTAATTGCGGATAATAATAAAGCACCAGTGACATCCTCATTACCTTCCCAAAAGTCTAACATTTCTGGTACAGGTAGCTCATTGCGTAATCGTTTAAGTACAGTATACTCACGTTCAAGTTTTGCTTGGGAATAAGGAATTTTTATATATACCGTACGATGATCAATTAGCTTGATTTTATATACAGTCGAACTAAAAGACTGAGGAACGTTCTCGACTGCTAACACATTCAACTTAAATTTATCTATTACTTGTTGCAACATATCCATTCGAAAAAACCCCCATTTCTGTACCGTTTATCTTCTTCACAATCTCTAAAAATAATAACATATATATTCATTATTTTTGGAAGTCTTACTCCATCAAATGGCCCGATTACTGCTAATGTTAATTCTTTTCCTTATCAGTCCATAAAACTCTGTATAAAAATGCGAGCTCAACTTCTGCAATGCCGGTAGGTAATTCGCCATTTTCGCTTCCTACAGAACGCAGCTCATTTTTTGTAGTGCCTAGCCATGCCGCTAAATAAACAGGTTTGTTTTTCTTTAAAGTAACCTTTTCGCTTACTAAATTACTGAAAGAAGAAGTCGTCATGTTATTTGAATAATTCGTTGTAGCAAGCCCAGAAGGTATGCCAGATATCAATTTTAAGGGACGAACTTCATCGTTAAAGTCACTTATTCCAAACGAAATGAGAATATCTTTATAATTTTTTTCGGGGTTATCCCAGGTTTTTAGCAATTCTTCTTTAAACTTACCTTTTTCAAATACTTCCACTGAGATTTGCAAATCATCATCTTCAGCTAAAGTGCCATTTAGTTTAAAAAATTCAATATGCCCTACTCCTGATTTGCTAATAAGCAGACTTTCTTTTTCACTCATGTTATATGGTTCAATGGTTATTTTCGCATTTGAGGACGTTTTATCTTTTTCCACACCCGCACACCCTGTTAACAACAAGATAAGAATTACAAACGAGCAGTAGCGTTTAAAGCCTTGCATTTTTACTCCTCCAATCAATTTGTCATGTATTATTTCATATTACTCCTATGTTTAATGTATTACTTTATTATACTTTATTAAATGGTCCGATTGTTGGACACAAGTTAAACAGCACTCTAACTTACTGACTTCCCTATTTAGCTAGAATTCACCTTGATAGGAACATTTGTTCGAACCCCGAGAAATTAGCATTTTTCTTAAAAAATTTTAAAAAAGACAGCGAGCTTTGCATTCACGCTAAGATCATTTTTCGTGTTGATAGTGGACACTCACCCGTCATCCCAAGCTTCTATGAGATTTGTGTTCCTCAGGCATGTCTTTGCCTTCTGATTCCGCATCACCACAGGCCCATTGCTATCGGCTAACCACTACCACTGTCTTCCCGCTTCTGAACCTTCCACCCTATAATTCCTACGTATGCCGAGTGTACAATGAAAAAGAGACGAATTTCTTCGCCTCTTACCATCTTAATAAAGCTAACTATCCTTTTATATAAAGGTAGCCCTCGATTTGTTGTTTCAATGACACCCTAACTTCTTTTCTTGCACTATAAACCAAACAGGAAGGTCGTTTTATTTAAAAGTATACGATTGAAACCCTTGTATCATCATACGGCTAACGGATTCGGTTAGTTCTTCTAAAGTGCATTCAAATTTCCCTGCGAACCAGTCCTGGTATAAAGAAGCTAGTCCTCCTACAAAAAAGTGAACACGGAATAGTAACTCTTCACACGCTGCATTTGACTCAAATGAACCTTTATTGCTTAATATTTTCTCTATTAGTACGACTTTAGTTAAGAAGATAAAACTAAAGAATAATAAATATCAAATAAGCGCAAGAAATCAACGTTTCTAAAATTGATTTCTTGCGCTTTTTAAGGTGTTGTCCAGTTATTCTCTTTGTTCTGCAGCTAACAAGAACTTTTGTAAGCATTGAACTTACTCAAAGACGGTCCTTGAATCATACTTATAAATAAGCTTATTGTGTTATGCGTGTACCTGCTTTTCCTTCTAATGCAGCTACTGCTTGATCCAATGAACAAATAATTGCCTCTTTCCCTGATTTTGCAAATTCAATAGCTGCTTGCATTTTTGGTAGCATACTACCTGGTGGAAATTGTCCTTCTGCAACGTATTGTTCAGCTTCTTCTATTGTAATTTGGCTTAATTTCTGCTCATTTTCTTTCCCGAAATTGATATAGACATTTGGTACATCTGTTAACATCATGAAAACTTCCGCATTTACCTGTTGGGCAAGCTTTAATCCTGAACGGTCTTTATCAATCACCGCTTCAATACCCTGTAATTGACCAGTATCTTCACGATATACAGGGATACCACCACCACCGGATGAAATAACAATCGTATCATCGATTAAACGTTTAATTTCGTCTATACCATGAATCACTTGTGGTTCTGGTGAAGGTACAACTCGTCTGTATCCACGCCCTGCATCTTCTAACATTGTATAGCCTTGTGTTTCTAAACGTTTCGCTTCTTCTTCTGAAAAAAATACACCGATTGGTTTAGTCGGATTTTCAAATGCTTGATCCTCTTTATCGACTTCAACCATTGTTAACAATGTCACCACATTTGAAGTAATGCCTCGTTCATTAATATGGTTTTTTAAAGCTGTTTCCATCATATAACCAATGAACCCCTGTGATTCTGCGTTACAAACATGGATTGGTAGTGGTTCGACTACATTTTTAGCCGCTTCGTTTTGAGCAATAATATTTCCCACTTGCGGACCATTGCCGTGTGTAATGACGATTTTATGCCCCGCTTGTTTCATTTCAATCATATGGCGTGTAGCAGACACTACATTTTTGAATTGATTATCATAAGTTGCTTCTTGCTTTGGCTGTAAAATTGCGTTGCCGCCCAATGCAATAACTACGCTTTTCCCCATTTCTTTCACTCCTTAGTTACCGACATATAAATGCCATATAACGTATCCATCCCAGATGAAGAGCCAACTTCTATTAGACTTTTCATGCTTTCTAAGGATGGATCATGCTGTAATGCTGTAATCTTCGAACTAAATACACCATCTAAAGCACAAGTTAAAAAGCGCTTACTGACAATGGTCGTTAAAGGTTCCTTGATTAAAGCTTTTAAAGTTTCAAGATGTTTATGTTCGATAAAATTATTTAGAAAATGCCCGTATAATATGCCGACAAGTATATCGTCACCAGTTGGTGTTAAACCTTGTCCACGTCCAATAAAATAACGGAATGTCTTTTCAAGATTTTGGGTTGGATCATGTAATCTATTGATTAAGGCCAACACACGTGCTCGTTCAAAATCTGTTGATTCATATGATGCAAATGAAATGTATTTGAAATTTTCTTTTAATCTATTTATATTTGCATGTTCAAAATCCATATATAACGGTAGTATTTTTACATTAAACACCATTTCAAAACTGTTATGAAATAGACGATTATTATGAAATGTTAATGTATCGCCTACTCTAATATGAGTCTTTATCGTTTGTTTAGTTTGACGATCAAGCAAGATCCCGAACGGAAATGTCCCATTTTCGTCGGTACCAGCGAATATCAATTCACCATTTCTATCAACCATATTCAAACCTTTTTCAAAAATACTGTGCACGGTAAAGGTGTTTCCTTCATTCAATAATTCAAGTGCGATTGGACCAACCGCACTTGCTTGTAATATCATCCTTTAAAACCTAGCTTTTCAGCATATGCCGTGATTGCCTTCTCAAAACATTCGATTGGCGGATGGACTGTACCAGCACCAATTTGACCATAACCCGCAATTTTATGGGCAATCCCTGTATTGATGACTGGTGTAATTCCTGTTTCAACAACTTTCCGTGCATCGATCCCTAAACATGCGCCTTTGAAGTCCCAAGTTGGAATGACATAGTTCGGGTTTTCGCCGATACAAATTTCAGTCATTTGATTACTTATTTCAAGCGCATCATTAAATCCTCCTGTACCAACGAAGCGGGTAACTGCAGGTGCTGCAATCATCGCCATTCCGCCAACACCGATTGTTTCTGTAATGGCTGAATCGCCAATATCTGTGTTTGCATCTTCTGCAGAATAACCAGTAAAGTATAATCCTTGCGGCGTATTAACAGGAGCCGTAAACCATTCGTCTCCCATCCCCGCAATACGGATACCAAAGTTTTCACCGTTTCGGCACATAGCCGTAACAACCGTACCGTGTTCAATTGTACGTGCTGCATCCATGATCGCTTTACCAGTCGCCATTGCAATATTTAAGAAAAATTGGTCTGTGTCTGCTAAAAATTGGATTACTTCTGTACATTGTTCCTTGTCAACGTCTTCTAATGCTGAAATGACTGGAGATAGTTCTTTTAAAAATGCAAGTGACGCTGCAATATTACGTTGGTGGAATTCATCACCCATTGCAATAGCTTTAGCAATCAATACGTTAACATTCAAGCCTTCGTCAAATGTTTTTAACGCTTTACTTAATACGGGACCTAATACATCTTTCATCCAATGTAAACGGTTGATTACTTGCTCATTGTAGGCGCCAAAGCGTAATACGGCTCCAATCCCTTCGTTCATTTGACAGTACGCTTCGTTCCCACTTTCTTTGTTAACAACGACAAGTACTGGCATGTTAGGTGAAGTGATGCCACCCATTGGCCCAACTGCATTTACATGGTGACAGGGAATGAATTTGATTTTATCGTTTTCAAGTAAGTCACGTGCACCCTTTTCGTCTTCTGCCCATCCTTCAAACAAGATTGCTCCAACACATGAACCTTGCATAGGATTTGTCATGTTTTCGTATTTAATTGGAGGTCCAGCGTGTAATAACACGTAATCTTCTAATTCAGGAATCACAGACTTAGCAGGTACAACATCCGTTAAGAAAGGTGCTGCTACTATGATTTTCTGGATAACGGCTTCATTCGCTTCATTTATTGTTCTGTAACCCATTAGATTGTACCTCCTTCATAATAGTTTAAGAATTGAAGTACTTTCATTAACTTCTCATCACCACCAGCAATTGGACGCCAGTTAAATTGGACACACTCAGAGCCACTGTTTTGAACAGCTTCTGTAAAGCTTTTTAGACCAATATTAATAACACTTGGTTTCAAATTGATGAAGGACATAATTTTCTCATCTACCGCTAAGTTTTCTGGTGTATAGTCAAATTTTTGTACATCAACACTTGGTAGTTCCACTTTACCGCCTACAAGTTGGATAGCCGTACGAACCATTTGGTCATTTGTCTTGCAGATAATGGCTCCGCTCTCTTTTAAAGTGTCAATTTGTTTATCGTAACCTTGGATGTCTTGTGCAGTACCAACAACCGTTGCAAGCACTGCAAGTTGACGACCATTTTGATGTGCATTGTCCAATAAACGTTTGATTGTTGGTGCTAGTTCACCTGCCATATCTGCATGACCACCGTTACCGATGACGTTATCAATCATGATTACGGCTGTTTCAGGGTCGTTGACAGATTTTTCAAGCACTGCGATACGATTTTCAGGATCAATCATCGGGTGTGGTTTACCTTTTGTATACTCATCATCACCTAAGTCAATGATTTCATGATTTTTTGTTTTTAAAATATAACGATCGTTCTTTTCTTCCGTTATTGTATCTTTGAAAGCATCTCTCACTAGCATGGCTGCTTCAGTTGCTAATGTACCGCCTGAATAATAACCTTTTATACCAACTTGTGATTCTTTTAATAAAACGTTTACATTTTCAGCTGTTGTCGGTTTGAAATTTGGTTGGTCCCCATTTGATAATTGGACAGCTACAACTGCAGCTTCTTCTAGGGTATAAGCATGATAGATGTTCTCTTCTTGATAGGAAGGTTTGTCACCTAAAAATAATGTAACAACTGGTTTATCAATATTTCTTAATAAGTTTAATACTTTGCGCTTTACTTCCTCTGCAGGTGGTTTGGAGATCACAGTAATCACTTTTACTTTCGGATCTTGGTTTAATGCTTTGATGCTATCTAACATGGTGATGGCACCAACTTCCGTCGATAAATCACGTCCACCTGTACCAAGAGCGTTCGTTACACCTTTACCATAGCGATCAATGATTGTTGTCACTTCTTGAATACCTGTACCTGATGCGCCAACAATACCAATATCGCCCTCGTTTACGTTATTTGTAAAGGCAAGAGGTACGCCGTGAATGAGTGCAGTACCACAGTCTGGACCCATCACTAATAATCCTTTTTCATGCGCTTTTTGTTTTAATTTCGCTTCGTCTTCTTTAGCAACATTGTCACTAAACATGAAAACGTGTAAACCTTCGTTCAGTGCGTTTTCCGCTTCCATTGCTGCATATTGACCAGGAATTGAAATTAATGCTAAGTTCGGATTGTTCGCAAGCTCCAATGCACGTTTCCAATTATGTGCTTCTTGGCCTTTAGACGCGTCTTGAGAATCAGACTCACCTTTTAATGCGATCTCTACCTCTTCTTTCACTTCGTCTACTTTTTCTTCCTGATCAGTATCTACAACGATAACGATATCATTTGGCTTGGCTTTTTCTAATTCATCCGTGCCTAAGCCAGACGATTTAAAAATGTCTTTGTTTGCCGGTGTTCCCATCATGATTGATACTTTGTTCACACCATCAATTGCAGATAACTTGTTTGATAAAAGCATTAACACGATGGAGTCCTTATAAGTGTTTTCTTTTATAATTGTATATAACATGATGTTCCTCCATTTTATTATTCTGCAAATCTATTTTTTCCGTGATAACGATCGAAATGTACATCGTCTGACACAAGATAGTTGTAAATGTCGTCTACGATTTCAATACCTTCCTTATCATATTCCTCACTTCTTAACTTACCGCGTTCACCTGGATAATAAATTTCTCCATATCCCTCTGCCGCTTTCTGCACTTTTAATTCATCAAGCATCGTTGAAATTTGTCGTTTGAAAGCATCTAAATCTGTGAAATACGCAGGATTAATCACGATATGAAGTTGACCTAAATCGCGTCCTTTTGTTAAGTCTTGATACATGGAAGAAACATGTACACCATGTGGGACTCCAAGAAGACTACCAGATAAAATATCCACCATCATCATCAAGCCATACCCTTTTGGACCTGAAATTGGCAGGAGTGCATGTACATCTCTTGCATTCGTAGTCGGTGCACCTGTTGCATCGACCGCCCATGTATCTGGAATAGATTCGTTTTTACTTCTTGCGTCTAGAATTTTGCCCCATGCTTGGACCGTTGTCGCCATATCAAATGTAATGATACGACCATCAGCAGATGGTGCACTAAATGCAATTGGATTTGTACCAAAATAAGGTTCAGTTCCTCCGAATGGCACGGCCATTGGATCTGATTGGCACATACTTAAAGCAACCATATCTTGTTCTGCTGCCATTTCAACAAAGTAACCTAATGCACCACTATGCGAAATATGCTTCATACCAACAACAGCAACACCCGATTTTTTGGCCATGTCAATCGCTTTTTCCATTGCTTGTTTTGCGATTTGGTGACCTGGACCATTATCCCCATCAAAAACAGCAGACGCTGGTCCTGTTTGTTCAAATGTGTAATTTGGATTTGCTGTAATACCACCTTTTGCAATTCGTTCAGAATAGTATTCAACACGGACAGCGCCATGGGAGTGAATGCCTCTATGATCAGCGTATGTTAATACGTCAGAAACATCATGAGCCGCTCCTTCATTTAATCCCGCTTTCATAAACTTTTGTTTCATTAAATTAAACAGTTCTTCCTTCGATACACGCATGGTGTCAGCTCCTTCTCTTACATGAATAAAATATTTTGTCAGATTCTAAATAATCTAATATTTATTGATACTCTCTCTTTATAGGTCAATGTCTCTGTTCGCATCTTTCGAATAAATGTAAGAGAATGGTTCATCTAAACCAACTGCATAAGTTGCTTGCGGCACATAAGCGCCCATAAAGATATAGTCTCCTTTATCAACTGGCATCCATTCGTTGTCTAAGTTATACATACCGCGTCCACTTAATACGTAAGCACCGTGTTCTTGAACATGTGTTTCAATGTAACCGTGTGAAGCACCTGGTTTGAATGAAAGAATATGAATGTTCATGTCATAGCCGATTTCTTTTGGTAATAAGTCTTGGATTAATACTTCTTTCATCCCTTCATAGGCTTCTTGTTTAATGTTGTTCACATTACCTGAAATAATTTCCGGTGTATGCCCTTTTAATGGGTGCCCTTTAAGTGGCTGATAACGTTTTTTATATAGGAATAAGCGGCTATCTTCACCGTTATTATTATTTTCAAACGTCAACTGTAAGTGTGGAGGTACATATAAGTACCCACCTTCCGTTAGTTCGTATTTTTTACCATCCGCATAAGCGTTGATATTGCCATAGACAACGTATACAAATGATTGAATACCATCACCAGCGAAACCAGTTGTGTTTCCGCCTTGGTTTTTTACTGTTATTAAGTAATCTACAAATCTTGCACCTAAACGTGGGGATCCTAAGATTGTTACGTCACAATCTTTAAAGCCAGGTACAACATTGTTGACTAAGCCGTCTGGTGTAATTAACGCGTAATTATCTTTTTTAATCACGGAACGTGTTTCTAATAAACCTTCTCTATATCCTTGATTTAGATTTATGTAACCCATAATTTCTGACTCCTTCACATTATTTATTCTTTATACGCTAGTTCAAACAATACATCTATCAATACTTCAATCCCCTTAACGAGGTCAGCTATCTTCGTTTCTTCATTTATATTGTGGCTAATTCCATCTATAGAAGGTACAAACAACATGGCTGTTGGAACATATTGTGCAAATATTTGTGAGTCATGTCCTGCACCAGATGGCATCACTTTATATTGATCACCTACATTATCCTTGGCTGCTTGTTCAATTATTTGAACGATTTTTTCATCCATCAATGTTGGTGTCTCATCCATCCACAAATGAATGTCATAAGTCATGTTATTTGCGGTAGCGACTGCTTTAATTTTGTCTTCGATTTCTGTCGCAAAATCATTTAATAGTTGTTGATCAATATGACGACAGTCTACTGAGAACGAAATCTCTCCAGGAACTACATTTACTGTGTTTGGAACAGGTACGACATGGCCGAACGTTAACACAAGTGGTTCTCCAACTTCTCTTGCACGTTTCGTTAAATCTGTGACAATTTCGCTATAGGCAACAACTGTATCGCGACGTAATGACATTGGCGTAGTCCCAGCATGGTTCGCTTCGCCTTTTAAGTTGATTGTGTACCGTTTCTGGCCGACGATTCCATTGACCACACCGATTGTTTTGTTTTCTGTCTCTAACACTTTCCCTTGTTCAATATGCAATTCAACAAATGCTTTGATGTCATTACGAACGTCAGTAGTTTTTCGGTAATCAAAGCCGGATTCGCGCATCGCATCTTCGAACTTAATACCTTCAGCATCTTCAATTGTGTCGACATCCGATTTTTTAGCTAAGTTAAAGAAGTTTTTGCTACCCCAAAATGTGTAAGGGAATCGACTACCTTCTTCTTCCGCAAGCGATAATACTTCTAATGATCGGAGTGGTTGACCATATTTATCTTTTAAATAACTCACAGCCACAAGTGCAGATAAGATGCCGAATTGCCCATCTAAATGACCACCTTCAACTACTGTGTCAATATGTGATCCCGTTAAAATCGTTTCTTCTGGATATTTACTTCCAATAAGTCGCCCAGTTAAGTTGCCGATATCGTCGAAACTTGCTTCGAATCCTGCTTCTATGAATGTTGTTTCCAGCTCACGAACAGCATCATTCCATTCTTGAGAATATAATAGACGTGTAATTCCACCTTGTTGTAAACCACCAAAACTGGTGAATTTCTTATCTAACGATTCAAAAGTTGATTGAATATCCATTACCCTTTCACTCCTTCCTCTAACTTACCTTTATTATAGGACCTTACTCACAACCATTCATTGACATAACGAACAATAATGGATGGTCTTTTTATGCATTATCAACAAATTAATTTAAGTTGTTTGTTAGTTTAAAGGCAAAATGTCTAGAATGAAAAAATAAAGTTGTTGGCTCCGATTACGTCTAGGCTTAGTTAGCGGCGCATTTTGATGTATTAGCGGCGTTCTTCTCCTGGTTAGCGGCGGAACTTGATGTTTTAGCGGCGAACTTCGCTTAGTTAGGCGGTACTTGTCGTTTTAGTGGCGTTCTTCTCTTAGTTAGCGGCGGACTTCTCTTGGTTAGCGGCGGAACTCGACGTATTTGCGGCGGACTTCTCTTGGTTAGCGGCGGAACTTGATGTTTTAGCGGCGTTCTTCTCTTGGTTAGCGGCGGAACTTGATGTTTTAGCGGCGTTCTTCTCTTGGCTAGCGGCGGAACTTGATGTTTTAGCGGCGTTCTTCTCTTGGCTAGCGGCAGAACTCGACGTTTTTGCGACGATCTTCTCTTGGTTTACGGCGGAACTTCGTTTTAGCAGCGATCTTCGTTTGGTTAGCGGCGGAATTCGATGTTTTAGCGGCGATCCTCGTTTGGTTAGCGGCGCATTCTGTCGTTTTTGCGACGATCTTCTCAAGCAGGCAGGCGTGAGAAGCGATCGGATTTATTATTTCCGGAGCAAGTTCCAGCTTTTCAAGTGACTCCAATCAGCAACATCAGTTAAAGGGCACTGAATTTATCCAAACATAAAAACAAAACCACATAGTAAATCAATGAGAAAACTCTGATTTACCATGCGGTGTATTCATTTTCAAATCATTATAGGAAAAATGATAAGCAAAGTGTCATGATACAAACGAGAAGAAGCAACCCTAAGCTATATCGTAATGTATATTGAAAGATTTTTGATTCATTCCCGGTCTGATTAACGGCTGCTGCTGCAATAGCAATAGACTGTGGTGAAATCAATTTTGCTACGCTTCCTCCAGCTGTATTGGCTGCCATCAGTAAGGGTGGTGAAATCCCAATCTGCGTTCCAGTTACTACCTGCAAGCTACCAAATAGAGCGTTATTATTAACAACAGATCCAGTGAGAAAGACACCAATCCAACCTAATACTGGGCTCACAAATGGAAAGAAGTCACCCGTTTTTGCAAGCGCCAGTCCTAAAGATGTACTAAGTCCAGAAAAATCAGATAGATTTGCGAAAGCCATGACAAGAACGATCGTAAAAATCGGTAACCACAGTTCTTTAATGGTGTCACCTAGTAAATTTACGGTTTGTTTTATGTTTAACGCAGGAAAAAGCACACTGGTTAAAATGATTGCCAATAAAATCGACGTTCCTGTTGCAGAAACAAAGTTAAGTTGTAAGATGGCTGGCATAGAATTTGCTTCTGTTACGATTGGTGGTGTACGAATGATTTCATCATGTAGTCCAGGAATTTTCAAAGCTATAGTTGTAAAATCCAGTGCACCACCATCTACGAATAAATTTTTAAATGCAGGGAAGCTCCAAACAGCTATGACACCGGTAAGCAAATAAAATGGTGACCACGCTACCAAAATCTCTTTCATAGTATATTTTTTTAAAGTACCTGTTACTTCTACCCCAGGTTCATGATAAATCGTTTTAGGTTGCCATTTTCTTAAAAATGCGGCTAACACCACCATACTAATTAAAGATGGAATAATGTTCGCAAGCTCAGGCCCTATAGTAGCAATCGTTAGTAGTTGAAGCACTGAAAATACACTACTGACAAGAAAAATAGCTGGGAATATTTCTTTTATTCCTTTGAGGCCATTTAAAATAAAGGTGAGGAGAAATGGTACAAGAAATGAAATCAATGGTAAAATCAATGCCGTCATTCTTGAAAGATCTAATGTTTCCATACCTCCAACTTCGGCACCTGTAATAACCGGAATTCCAACTGTACCGAATGCACCTGTAGAGGCATTGGCGATGAGGCAAAGTCCAGCTGCTTTTATTGGATGAAAACCAAGAGTCACAAGTAATGCTGCACAAATAGCGATTGGAACACCTAATCCTGCCGCTCCTTCCAAGAAGGCATTAAAACAAAAGCCAATGAGCAATAATTGAAGTCTTTGGTCCTCTGTAATATTCGCTATACTACCACGTACAATTTCAAATTTACCGGTTTGTACAGAAATCTTATACAACCATACAGCCATAATGACGATATAACCGATTGGCCAAAGTGCTTTGCCTGTTCCGAGGAGAATTGCCCCGAAGGCTTTAGCGATCGGCATGTCGAAGACTCCGACTGAAATGATGATAGTAGCACCTAAAGTTAATGCTGCTGCATAAACCCCTTTTAATTTAAAGATTGTTAAGCTTAGTAGAAATAAAAGAATAGGAAGAAAGGCTATAATTCCGCTCACTATTTCGTTTCCAAGTGGATTATATTGTTGATACCACATCGTTGTCACTTCTTTCTAAAGTAGTTAATTTCAAAAATAATTTAGATATTCCTCAGCTGATATGTACATATCTACTAGATTTGTAGCATTATCCATCGACTACCTCATTTCCTTCGTACGAAGTCGTATTTGTAAATAAATGAATTTTGGCATGCTTCCCTCGCTGTCACGCTCTTGTCAAAAATCGAAGAATTCCGTTGATTACCCCGAATTTGTCACATAATTCTCCTTTGATATTTTGAAATAAAGGACTATACGTATAATAACCTTCAAAAATAGTATACAATCAGATTTATAGGTTATCCTTGTAGCATCTTACATATTTAAGTTTTATTTTGGCTTTTTCTAACAAAGATAAAGGAGATGATTCTTTGACAACATTAAAAGAAATCATGTCTGTCCAACAATTTTCTGATTTAACATTGTTAAATGGTGAAGGCGATTTAGAAAGAGAAGTAGAAATGGTCGATATTACAGAAACGCCTGATATCCAAAATTTCACTGCACCACATTCATTTATCGTTACAACGGGTATGAATTATCAGCACGATCAATCCGGATTAATGGATCTCATTCGAGAATTAAATGATATACAAGTTGCTGGCATAGGTATTAAATTATCCCGATTTTTAGAAAAAATTGACGATGAAGTGATAGAGTTTGCGAACAAATTAAAATTCCCAATTATCAGAATCCCCGAAAGTTGGAATCTTGGATCGATCACTCATCATATTTCATCCTATATCTTGGATGAAGAAACTGAAAAATTATATTTTGCTTTAGATATCCAACAAGAATTAAATACAATGCTTATGAGAGGTTTAAGCTTGGAAATGATGATTGAACGGATGAGTAGGCTCCTCCGTGTCCCTGTAATGCTCTTAAATCCTTTTTATCAAATTAAATCGATGAGCCATCACTTCCAAGAACACTCAGAACAGGTTCAAAAAAATCTTAGTTACTTCAAAAGATCTTTAAATTCCAAGCACATTCCACCTAATAATCGTGCATCTTTCCAAGAAGAACATATTATATTTGAGGTGCCAGCTTTTAAATATTTCCCATATTATCTGATGGTTTCAAATGTCAATACGCTTACTTATCCATTTAGTTTGCTTGCCATAGAACAAGCCGTAAATACACTCAGTCTCGCCATTTATAAAAACAGTAAAATTAAAGAAGCGGAACAACAAGAGGTAAACCGATTTTTCGAAACACTCATGTCTGAACATCCTGATAATCTTATGTCAGTCAAGCAACATCCTGAGTTTTTGAAAAAGCATCATATCCAAACATCAAACTTCTACCAAGTGATAATTTGTGCGATTGATAAAGAGAAAAATGTAGAAAATAATATCTATTTGAATGAGCGCTATCAAATGACTTTTGAATGGCTAACGCATAAGTTGATTGACATTGATCCGTCTATCAGTTTATATATGTCTCCAGGTAATCATCGGTTTACGATACTTTTACAAACTAAACATCAATATTATTTAGATTACTGCAAGTATCTTCAAAAAGAGTATCAAAAATTATTTAATAGCACACTTTCATTTGGCATTGGTAATGAGGTCACTGAATTCTCACAGTTACCGCTATCTTATTTCGAAGCGAATGAAGCTTTTGATCATAAGTTTGAAAGTGATGAAGTTGGATATATAGAACTCTATAAATCTAAAAGTGTGGAAGAATTATTACAACTCATTCCGGCCAATAAATTAAAACCGTTTATCACATACACATTAGGTTCATTAGCCTATCCAAAGACAACGAAAGTGAAAGAACTAAAACATACTTTAGAAATTTATTTGGCGAATCATTGTGATCTTACAAAGACATCTGAAGATTTATATATCCATCGTAATACGGTAAAATATCGTATTAAAAAATGCGAAGAAATTTTAGGTCAGCCAATCGATGCACCTGATACTTCATTGGATATACGATTAGCGTTATTTGCATCAGAGAAAATAACATTTTAAACTTAAAATCCCGCTAAAATGTGGGTTTGGAAGAATATAGTTCGACTAAAAGTAGTCTTTGAACGTTGATTTTATAATAGAAGAAACCCATGAATTTTGAGTAAAGATAGATCAAAATTCATGGGTTTGATGATAAATGAAATTTAGTTTTATAAAAAAAGATTTGATTATTATCCGCTCAGGTATTAATAAAATGGGTAACACGTTCCCAGATTATTGTCTACATGGACTTTGACAATACCGCTACATCAGCCACTGTTGTTCTTCGAATGTCCATTCATCCAACCCATATAAAATTAACCTATTTTACATCAATTTTCACATTGGAAGTTTATTAATTTATTTTGAATGTAAATCACTTTAATAATCGTTTTATTTTCAAGCGCACTATTAACTTTTGTTTCTTCCCTCACTAAGTCTTCTACCTGTTGCTGATCAAGATTCATCGGCATATTTATTTTAGTTTTAAATTTACCATTAATTTGCACAACGACTTCAGAAACATTTTTCACTAAAAATTTTTCATCATATATTGGCCAATTTTCATAAGCAACTGTATCTTCATGACCTAGTTTACTCCACAGTTCTTCAGCTAGGTGCGGCGCAATTGGTGATAATAACTTGATATAGCCCTCAATAATATCCTGAGGAAGTACTTCTTCTTTACTTAGCGTATTTTGGAATGTCATTAAGTGGGAAATTCCTGTATTAAATCTAAACTCTGTAAAATCCACCGTCACTTTTTTTATTAATTGATGATACTCAAATAAAATTTCGTCGGAAGATTCTGTCATAATTATATTTGAATTTATCTGACCATCACTAGCGATGACTAAATCCCAAACACGTTTTAAATAACGTTTAGCTCCGTCAAGCCCATTCGTTGTCCAGGGTGCTGAAGCATTAAGTGGTCCCATAAACATTTCATATAAACGTAAACTATCTGCCCCATGACTTAATACAATATCATCTGGATTTACTACATTCCCTTTTGATTTACTCATTTTCATATTGTTAGAGCCTAGAATCATCCCTTGATTATAAAGTTTTTGGAATGGCTCTTTTGTTGATACTACACCGATATCATATAATACTTTATGCCAAAAACGTGCATACAGTAAGTGAAGAACTGCATGTTCAACACCACCTATATATGTATCTACAGGTAGCCACTCTTTTAATAACTCGGGATCTGCAATTGCATTTTGATTATTAGGATCTATATATCTTAAGTAATACCAGCAAGAACCTGCCCATTGTGGCATTGTATTGGTTTCTCTTCTACCTTTCATCCCTGTAACAGGATCTACCACATTCACCCATTCTTTCATAGTAGCTAGCGGGGATTCACCCGTGCCAGAAGGATAAATATTATTCGTCTCAGGTAACATTAGTGGTAACTGAGACTCTGAAACAGCCGTCTTTGTACCATCTTCCCAATGAATAATCGGTATAGGTTCACCCCAGTAACGTTGGCGAGAGAATAACCAGTCACGTAGACGATACGTAATTTTCTTTTCACCGCATCCGTTTACTTTAAGCCAATCGATTACTTTTGCAATACCTTCTTCTTGATTTAAGCCATTTAAGAAGTCTGAGTTTATATGTGCACCGTTACCAGTGAACGCTTCTTTTTCGATGTCGCCACCTTCAAGTACGGGGGTGATATCTAAATCAAACTCTTTAGCGAACTCGTAGTCACGCTCATCATGTGCAGGAACGGCCATAATTGCACCTGTACCATATGTTGATAATACATAGTCAGCAATCCAAATTGGCACCTCTTTACCGTTGATTGGATTTATTGCATACGCACCTGTGAAGACTCCTGTTTTTTCTTTTGCTAAGTCTGTACGCTCTAAGTCAGATTTTAATGCTACTTTTGTTAGGTATGCTTCTACCGCTTCATATTGTGTATTAGTTGTGATTTTTTTTACTAATGTATGCTCTGGCGCTAATACACAGTATGTCGCACCAAATAATGTATCTGGACGAGTCGTGAAAACTTCAAAGCTTTTGACTGTGCCAGCAACTTTAAATTTCACTTGTGCCCCTTCAGAACGGCCAATCCAATTTCTTTGAATTTCTTTTAAACTATCAGGCCAATCCAGGTCCTCTAAATCTTCAAGTAATCGGTCAGCATATTCTGTTATCTTTAAAACCCATTGTTTCATTGGTTTTCTTATTACAGGATAGCCACCTCGTTCACTTTTCCCGTCAATCACTTCTTCATTTGCTAATACCGTCCCTAACTCCTCACACCAGTTCACAGATACTTCATCCATGAAAGCTAAACCTTTTTCAAAAAGTTTAATAAAGATCCATTGTGTCCATTTATAATAATTAGGATCAGTTGTATTAACTTCTCGATCCCAATCGTATGAAAAACCTAAACTTTTAATCTGGCGACGATACGTATCGATATTTTGTTTCGTAATAAATTTCGGATGTTGCTTATTTTGCATCGCATACTGCTCTGCTGGTAGGCCAAATGCATCCCAACCCATTGTATGTAAAACATTATAACCTTGCATTCGTTTCATACGTGCTATAACATCTGTAGCCGTATAGCCTTTAGGATGTCCAACATGTAACCCCGAACCTGAAGGATATGGAAACATGTCTAAAATATAATATTTCGGTTTTGTATTGTCATAGACATTTGTTGCAAATACTTTGTTTTTCTCCCAATAATCTTTCCATTTGTTTTCTATTTCTATAAATTCGTATGTCATAATTTAACCTCCTTAAAAATAAAAAACTCCGTCTCAATAAAGAGACGAAGTTCGATTCGCGGTACCACTCTAATTGGTTAATGTAAGATTAACCCCCTTAATCTATAACGGTAGCTGCCGTCTATGCTTACTTAAGTTCAGCATAAATACTCCTGGACGAGTTCAGGAAATTATTGACTGCTTTTCACCCACCAGCAGCTCTCTATACAATAAGTGTTCCTTACTACTTCCAATCAATGTAAAAATATTTAATTGAGTCGAATATTACAGATAATTTAGTTTATTGTAAAGCTTTTGCAAAAAGTCTTTATATTCAAAAAATTAAGTCTCTTTAAAAATACACTTAAATCACTTTCCTAAAGTAGCAATTTATTATCTCTATATTTTCCGTTTTAATAAGATAAGGTATTTGCCTATACGTTAGGGGCTTCCATAATCGAATTTTTCTATTTAGTTCTTTATATATAGTCTTCTACAAAATTAATAAATTATGACTTAGAATAAACTCGTGCCCGAAGGTTGTATAAATGCTTTTTAGCGGGATTATATTTGCACGAAATAATTGAAAAAGGTTTTGAGGCAAAAAATAGAAAAGTTTTTCTACAATTACTTTATCGGTACACTTGCTTCCATACCTTAATTTATACGGACATAATAATGAAAATAAATCACAAAGCTACCCACCGATGGGAGATAAAGAAAATCTCCATCGATGGGTAGCCTTGTTTTATTCATTAATTAGGGGTGAGGTTGCTTTATTCTCTCGTAACATTACGACAAGGAAAAATAGAATCGCTGCTACTGCAAGAAGTATGGCTGCAATATAGAATGCTAATACCTTCGTTCCAGTGATATCACCAATATAACCAGTAAGCGTTGGCGCAACAACTGATGAACTCATACCAAAGAAGTTAAAGAAACCTAATGCTTTAGCAACTCTATCTGAAGGTACTGAATCAGATACATATGTTATTAAAACTGGATCAATTGCAAGTTTTCCTAGTAATCCATATAAAATAAGCGCAACATAAAGCACTGAAGGATTAGGTGCAAACACGGTTAAACTAATTGTTACAGCTGCACCAATTAACAAGAATAAAATTAATTTCAGACGCATATGTGCATTTTTATCAATATATTTAGAAAATATTAATGCACCAGGAACTGCTGTGATGGCGACTAAAGCAGCTACATAGCCTACTGAACCTTGTTCGAATCCTTTTTCTGCGACAAGGAATGATGGTAACCATGTCACAATCATGTAGTAGCCATAACATGTTGCAAAATAGACGAAATAAATGACTAATTGTTTTGGTGAGAATAAATTCATGCCTTGAGAATCTGCGTCTTGTGCTATTTTCTTATCTTCAGATGTTCCTTCTGTAGGTGATTTTTTGTCTTGTTTAACAAACAAAGCAAACACAAATGTTACAGCTACTATTAAGATAGATGTGATATAAAGCATGTAATTCCATTTGATTTCAAGACCACCAACTAAAACAGATGAGCCTACTAGACCAATGACCATACCTAATGCTGCACCACTATTGATGATCGCATTAGAAAAACTTTTCTTATCTTTAGGCATATATTTAGCTGATAAGGAGAACGCTGCACCATAGTATGAACCAGTCGAAAGACCTGCCAATAAGGCGCCTATATAAACTTGAGTGATTGTCGAGCTTGTCCCAATGACGAATGCCGCTAATGCAAAAACGATAAACGCAGGGATTAATACTCTTTTTTGACCAAATTTATCAACTAGTATACCTGATGGAATTTGCATACCTGTATAGGCAAAAAAGTAAATAGAAGCAACTAGTCCGACCTGAGTATCGCTAATATTCCCTAGCGATTCTTGAATTTGTGGATATATGGGCGTAAGTATTGTACGATAAATCCAAATAACTACCCAACCTAAGCACAGTGCAACAATTATTTTTTTGTAATAATTCGGGTCATTTTTAACTGTTTGTCCCATAATATGACACTCCTATTTTTCGTTTTTTTACTTATGTATTGCTTAAGTTAATTTTAGGTTATGAGTAAGTAAATAACATTGTTCACTTTTAACAAAAACAGAAATGGATTTGCACATTTTAGACAAAAGCATATACTTAAAATATTTATAAAAGTGTGACTTATGATATTCTCGCTAACTGATCTCTACGTAGTACTTTTGCACCCTCGATAACTCTCTACACAGCAAGGTAGGTGCAACAAACAAAAAATAAGCCCGATTACCCTTAAGGTTATCGGACTGACCTATATTTACAGTGCAACACATTATAATATAAAGTTTTATTGAGGTATGACAATTTATTATGATGGCATGAAAGATTCCCCCTTTGTAGGTATTGCTTCTACAAGGAGGAATCTTTCTTTTTATACTATGAAAACTAGTTAATCAACAGACGTGCTATTTCACTTAATGATGTTTATGCGGAATAAAACCGATTGGTGTCGGACCCGCAATCCCTAACATAACAAAATCTTTATCAGAATTATTAGTCATTCCGTGCTTTTCACCCGCACGTGCAACAACAACATCACCAGCTCTAATTTGAACCATTTCACCACACTCTGGATAAAAATCTGCTGTTCCTTCTACAACAATCCAAATATCATCAGCTTTCTCGTGCGAGTGAATTGGCAAATCTTGTCCTGGATGCATACACCAAACAGCTCCTACAGTATTAGGTGTTTCATAGAAAATATGTTTTGTCGCTTCTTCTTCTCTAAACTCTTGAATATCTGGCCAATGGAAAATACGATTTTTTAAATCTTTTCTTGCTCTTTTTTTTAATGTCATTGTATTTTCTCCTTGTTTCAAATTTTCAAAAAACCCACATTATTTAGCGTTTAATAATATTTTTGGGTTTACCCTCTAAAAATGCAATGGTGTTATCGAATGCAATTTCAGCACGCAATTCCATCGCCTCGTCAGTAAAGAAACCTACATGTGGTGTTAAAATTACATTTTTGGCATGTAATAGTTTATAGTCTCCTGGTATAGGCGGTTCCATATCAAATACGTCGATACCGGCTCCTGCTATTTGCCCTTCATTTAATGCATCCGCCAATGCATCATTATCAACAATTGGGCCTCGTGCACAGTTGATTAAAATGGCTGATTTCTTCATTAATTGTAATTTTTCTTTAGAAATTAATCCTTTCGTGCTTGGTAGTAATGGAATATGTAATGACACAATATCAGATTGTGCTAATAACTCATCTAATTCCATATACTCGATACCTAAATCTTTAGCTTCTGGATTTCTGCTGGATTGATCTGAAGCGATTAAGTTTGCACCAAATGCTTTAAACAATCGGGCAGTCATTAATCCAATTTTACCTGTACCAATCAAACCAACTGTTTTACCTTTAATTTCACTACCTTGGAATGCCCCTGGGAAATTATCGGCACGATTTTCACTATCACCCTTAGTAATACGACGATATACATCTAATACTAAGCCAATTGTTAATTCCGCAACCGCTTGATTCGCATATCCAGCTGCATTACATACCATAATATCCTGGTTTCTAGCTTGAGTGATACCTACATGATCAACCCCTGTAAAGGCAACATTGATTAATTTTAACTTGTCATTTTGATCAATTACTTCTGTAGGATAAGGATTATTCGCAATCATAATAACATCTGCACCTTCACTACGACTTGCTAATTCTGCCCAATCAGTAGTTTTTTCGTTGTAATATACAAATTCATGACCGCCCTGTTTGATTGGTTCCGCTAATTTTTCAATGATCGAATCTGGAACATTTAATGGTTCTAATAATTTTACTAACATACAATCCATTCCCTCCTATTATTGTCGAATACGTCTGTTGATTAACTAGTGACCATCGTTAGAAAAGTGAGATCACACTTCTTTTATTATTTTGTATACTTCGCACAAAAAATATAATATTTACATAGTTTAACACTCCTGTTTTTTTCTTATTTTTATTCTATTTGCTTAATCTGATTGTAGGATATGAGTTATTAAATAACATTGTTCACTTTTAACAAAAATACAAACGACATTACATATTTTTAACAAAAGCTTTCGTCCAAATTAAAAAATCAGCCCAAAGAGAATCGGACTGATTCGTTACATTATAATCGTGTATTTAACCACACATCGTTCTTTGTTTACATCTTTAGGCAATCGATGCTCCTTGATTAAGGTTACCATTTTACACCTTTACCACAAAAACTCTATTCCACACTTTTAAGCGATTCAATCATATTTATTTTCGTCACTTTCCTTCTAAGAAGTAAGTTAGACACTATAGTAAGTAAGAACGTTACAATTATAGAGATTAATATGATAAACATATTTAATTTATCTGGGATTTGTTGATGGGTGCTTGATAGAGCCTTAACTATAATTTGATAGACATAGCCACTGATTGGTAAAGCTACAATGACCGCAAATGTCGTTAGGATAATGTTTTCCAAAAATATTAATCTGTTTATTTTATTTTTTTGATAGCCTAGTACTTTCAGTGTTGCCAGCTCACGATTCCTTTCATATATGTTGATGGAGGATATCGTATAGATGGCGCCAAAGGAAAGTATGATGGCGCTTGTGATAAACATGATAAATACAAAACTGTTTTGTTTCACAATGTATTGAGCTGATTTTTTTAAATCATTCTTATTTGCAATTGTATCTACACGGCGATCTTTTTCAAAAAACTTACGAGCGCTCATAGCATCTGTAGAGTTATTTGTTTGAACTAAAAGTGAGGTTGGATTGTAGTCTATGTTAAAGCTCTTTAAGTACTCTGGTGTACTATAAAATGATGGATTCGAATACTGTGTAGATATATTTAAAACCTTCATTTCTACAGAAGTGTCTTTTAGCTCTGGCGCTGTAAACTTTATGTTGATACGATCCCCTTTAGAAATATGATATTTGTCAGCGTAAGATTTGGGTACAAGCACACCGTTATTTTCTAAAGATATCCTATTGTCATTTTCGTCAAAGAAATGAATGAGATTGTTTTCTTTTTCAGTAACAACTAAATTGGCGCTTTCTTTGTCATTATCTTTTATCATTTCAATAGGAAGAGTGGATAACAAATAACTAGTTTTAATTTCAGAAGGTAGTTTTAGCGTATTAAAATTTGTGCCCATCGTATAATCGACTCTTAAATCATAAGTATAAACATCTTCAATTTGGTCTGCTACTTTTAGTAAGGAAGCTTGAGTACCGAAAGCAGTAATCAATAAAACGGTGCTTACAACAACACCAATTGAACTTGCTAATGCTTTTTGTTTATTTAAAAATATATTTCTCAGAATGAGTTTATAACTATAGGAAATATGACTCCATAGACCTGGAATTCTTTCTATCAAGAGCTTTTTCATCTTCTTTGGCGGTTTAGGACGCATAGCCTGAGCCGCATGTTCTTTTAATATAGTTCTACCGCTTAAGTAACATGACAGAACCCCGAAAGCACTGGAGAAAATAATCGGTGGAATGATTGAAAATAGAGAGAGTGAGAATGTTATGTCAGGCAAAGAGTAGGCCCTTGCACACGACTTAGTTACTAAAGGAATAAATACAAAAACGGCAATTACACAGCCAATGATGGAGCCTAGTATACCTGCCAGCACAGGGTATCCCATATAGTGAAGCATAATGTTGCTGTTTTTTACACCTAAAGCCTTCATAATACCAACTTGATTCCGTTGAGAATCGATCGTCCTCGACATGGCGAGAAATAGGATAATCGCTTCAATCAAAAAAAGTACTAAAGGTATAACTTTACTCATTAAGTTATTATTATTAATCGTTTGATTGATTTTAGAATAGTTGAAAGTCCGTTCCTTACTTATTTGATCTAAATAGCTGAGTTGCTTGGACTGTTCTTCAATTGATTTTCCTAACTTTTCAATATCGTAACCTTCTGTAGCATCCACGATGATTTCGTTAAAGTAAAAGCCATTTAAGATTTCGGATAATGACTCTTCAGCAATATAAGCGACTCCATATGTTTTATGGTCTTGAATGTCATTCTTTTTTGCATGTTCAACATTTTCACCTAAGCCACTAATCGTAAAGTTAAAACTGCTTTCATTCGCATTTATCGTGATTTGATCGCCGACACGATAATGATGTTCTTTTGCATAATGAGAATCTAATAAAATCTCATCCTTTTTTAATGGGATACTACCTTCAGTTATAGTAGGCGTATTTATTTCATTGTTGTCAGGGATCGAATGAATTTTTAATGACGTTTTGTAATCTTCAAAGCTTTGCGTACCATCAAAGGTATAACGTCCTTCGATTTTATGGATACCTTCAATTTTACTTAACCGGGTGACATCATTTTTAGAAAGTTGACTGTAGTACACATTTAAATCGCTTAAATTATGTTTTTGAAAGTAATCCTTCGTATACGCATTAAGATTATTGCTGTAGGTTACTAGTCCCGCGTAGAAAAAAGCACCTACTGCGATAACAATCACAACGGCTATAAATTGCCCCATAGACTGTTTGATGTCCCTCAATAATTTTAAAAACAATTTCATGATTACCACTCAATCCCTTCAACACTTTGTTTTTCCTCATTGATCGTAACGCTTTCGATCATTCCGCTTTTTACTTTAATAATTTTGTCAGCCATAGGAGCAATGGCAGAATTATGTGTGACTAAAACAACACATTTCTTTGTTTCCCTGTTTAAATCTTGCAGAAGCTTTAATACAGACTTGCCAGTTACATAATCCAAAGCGCCGGTTGGTTCATCACAGAGTAAAAGTAAGGGATTTTTCGCAACTGCTCTAGCTATAGCGACTCTTTGTTGCTCTCCTCCAGAAAGCTGGGAAGGGAAATTTTTAATACGATCCGCTAATCCGACTTTATGTAAAATATCTTTAGCATCCAGATGGTTTTTACATACTTCAGTGGCGAATTCAACATTTTCGAGAGCGTTTAAATTCGAAATTAAATTATAAAATTGAAAGACGAAGCCAACTTTCTCACCACGATATTCAGTTAAGTTTTTTTCGTTCAGCCTTGTTATTTCTTGATTCCCAACAAAGACTTGACCTGAGGTAACTGTATCCATACCGCCAAGAATATTTAAAATCGTACTTTTACCCGCACCACTTGCCCCTAAAATAACGACGAATTCCCCTTCATTTACGGAAAAATCAACACCATTCAGAGCCTTGATTGGGACTTCTCCTATTTTGTATTCTTTCGTTACATTTTTAAATTCGATCAGCTTTTTCATTTATTTCATCTCCTCAAATAATTTTTTATCAACGTCAAGTAACTCTAAAATAAACAACATTTGTCGTATATTTTAGAGTTACTCTTTAGTTGTTTCTTTTTGCTGATTGGCTTTATTAAGAAGCCGTTAATCACGGTAAAATGTTAGAGATTTATATCGACTTAAAAAGAAATTCAATCTACCATTCTCTGTAGCAGTTTCAACCACAACACGATTCACGGCTTCAAGAAGGTTCCATGATGTTTACGGCAGTTATGAATCGGCATTATTTCGTCCGGGCTCAAGCAAAAGCAGTTAAATCATTCTAATAATATATAAGCTGATAAAATTAAATATATACACGTTTGGTAAAAAATACATTTTATCAAATAGAAGATTTATGAAATGATTTCCCATACGGGTAAAATGCATCAGTTTCTTTTGTTTTGATTTTTAGTAGACATAATATAATTATCGGTAATTTAAAGTTTGAATGATGAGTTACGAAGATGTTAGAGGCTTAGAATAGATTTTACTTTTGATCACTATAGCTAGTATGTTTTGTGGCAAATGTGAGGATATGCGCATATCACAGCAGAAAAAGGCGGAAGGAAGTTCACTTCTTTCATTCTAATTATAAATACGTGTAAATGCTTTTAAATACATCGAACTGACACCAATTGTTCTGCTACTATTAACACTAATATTCAGGTTTCTAAAAAATAAAAAACAAATTTATTGATAGGTACTCGAACACCTCAACGTTTTGATAAGATTGTGGAACCCCTTTCATATTTACGGCCATAAAAAATAACTCAGAAGTCATTCCAACCTCTGAGTTATTTTTTATTATTTAGTTAACACCTTCATATCTGCTGCAATCGTCTCAACTGGTACATCCGTTACAGCAGGATAATCCTTCACAACAATCCCATCAGCATTAACTAAGTAATACCTTCCCATATGTACAACTTGGTCAGTATTTGGATCATTTTTCACGCGTGATTTAAACGATTTCATTGCAAACTGTTCAATAAACTTTTGATCATAGCCAGTTAATAGTTGCCATTTGCTTTCGTCAGGCACTGAATACGTTTTCAAATAATTCGTTAAAACTTCTGGCTTGTCCACTTGAGGATCAACGCTAAAAGCTACAATTTGATAATCTTCCACGCCCTTATCCTGAAGTCCTTTTTGCACCTCTGTCATGTTATACGTCATTGGCGGACAAATGGAATTACAATTAGTAAAGACGAACATTGCTAACCATGGCTTGCCCTTAAAATCATTAAGGCTAACCTTTTCATTTTTTTGATTTGTAACCGAAAAATCCTGTACTTCTATGTTCATTTCAGGTTCAAATTTATAACTTCCGCAAGCAGTTAGAATGCTACTTAATGTTAGTATCAACACGAGCATTGCACTTTTCTTTTTCATATATTTGCTCACTTCCCTTCAATTTACCATCGTTGTTTATTGTATAAATAATAGGCACTTAATACAAGATATGCGCTTATCCTTTCATTTTTTTTATGTCATTTCAATGTATATTGTACGATTTTGGTATATTACTATCCTGTATATTCCAGACAATTCACACTTTTTTAAAAATTAATTAAAGCTGTTTTTTACTATTTTGGTTATTTCCCAAGACATCATATAATTGTTATATAACAAAGTTTTTTTAGTTTTCAAGCAAATCCTCTATACGAAGACACAATAATAAATTCTTGAAAATTCTCTTTCATGTTCAAATTTTCTCCTACATTCACAATTATCATTATCAAACTATTATAGGAATATTATTCTATAAAAAAATACCATTCTCTTTCATACGGATTTTTTCTATTAAATCCTTATTATTTCTACGTTATTTCCACGATTCGGAAATTATTAAAAATTTAAAAAACTCGAAATTTAGTATTGCATTATAAGAATCTTCCCCATAAAATAAGTGAGTATAACGACGAGCAATAAAGAAATATGTCGTTTAAGAAAGAAATATATCACTTTAGGGGGAATAATAATGGCAAACATTTCTGAGAACAAAAGTATAGATTCAGTTGACTATAGCGCAATTGAAGCTATGGAATCGTTCAACAAGTTCGTGAAAAAGAAGAATACCTTCCTTTTCTCGATTACAGCAATATTTTTAACACTTTATATTTTGTTACCAATCCTCGCTTTCCAACCTGTACTACAACAAAAAATTATCGGAAATATTACGGGTGTTTGGGTTTATTCAGCAGGATTATTCATTATGACAATCGTACTTTGTACAGTGTATGTGAAAAAAGCTTCTTCATTCGATAAAGCTGCGGCAGCAGTACTAGCTGAGTATCAGGCGAAAGGTGGAAAATAAATGAACTTAGTATCCGTTGGTTTCTTTTTAGCAATCGTTGGTTTAACTCTTGTAGTAACATATATCGCAGCGAAACGTACATCTTCTGCGGCTGATTTTTATACAGCTGGTGGCGGTCTTAAAGGTTGGCAAAATGGCTTTGCGATCGCTGGTGACTACTTATCTGCGGCTGCATTTCTTGGCGTGTCCGGTGCGATTGCGTTAACTGGTTTTGATGGTTTCTTCTTCTCTGTAGGCTATGTAGTAGCTAACTTAGTGCTTCTTTATGTAATTGCGGAGCCGATGCGAAATTTAGGTCGTTATACTTTAGCAGATATGCTTACTGCCCGTTTTAATGAAAAACGCATTCGCGGGGTTGCTGCGTCAGGAACAATTATCATCGTAATCCTTTATATGATTGCACAATTAGTAGGTGCAGGTGCCCTTATTAAACTATTATTTGGTATTGAGTATTGGATTGCAGTGTTAATCGTAGGTGTTATGATGACTACTTATGTATTATTCGGTGGCATGACAGCTACTTCTTGGGTGCAAATTATTAAAGCTAGCCTTCTTTTATTTGGGACAGGCGTATTAGCTACTTTAGTATTAATTAAATTCGACTTCTCTCTTATGAAAATGTTTGATACGATCGCTGTGGATCATGGCGAGAAATTCCTTGTACCAGGGATGAAATATACAAGTTCAATTGATTCGGTTTCGATGATGATGGCGCTTGTTTTAGGTACATCTGGGTTACCGCATATTTTAATGCGCTTCTTCACTGTTAAAGATGCCAAAACTGCTCGTTCTTCTATTTCATGGACAACTTGGATTACAGCTATTTTCTTCTCATTAACTATTTTCTTAGGCTTTGGCGCATTAAATTTTGTAGGGATCGATAAAATTCTTGCTGAAAGTAAAGCTGGTAACACCGCAGCCCCACTTCTTGCTAATTATTTGGGCGGTGATGTGTTAATGGCATTTATCGGTGCCGTAGCATTCGCAACCATCTTAGCAGTTGTTTCGGGCTTAGTTTTAACAGGAGCTTCTGCGATTTCCCATGATATTTATGGAGAAATCATTAAAGATGGTAAATTAACAGAAAAGCAACAAGTTGTAGCCGCTCGTACTGGCTCGATTTCTATTGCCATTGTATCCATTATCCTTGCATTATTTGCGCAAAACTTGAATGTATCGTTCTTAGTATCCTTTGCATTTTGTATCGGTGCTTCAGCAAACTTACCAGTTATTCTTTACACAATTTACTGGAAAAAATTCAATTCAACAGGTGCTATAACTGCGATGGTAACTGGTTTAGTATCATGTTTAGTGTTAGGTGCTATGGGGCCGAATGTATGGAGTCCTGTTGAAGGTGCAGCTATTTTTGTTGGTAATCCTATCGTACCGTTAGCAGTTCCAGCGGTCATTACAATTCCACTTGGCTTTATCGCAGGTTATTTAGGCACTGTTCTATCTTCTAGCAAAGTACCACAGGAAGAAGCAGATCGTATTTACAAGGAAATTCGTGTGAAAGCAAACACAGGTGTATCTGTTTCTGACATCTCTCATTGATCGCTTTTAACCATCCAAATTATTGAAAAAATATCTATCAATCATCCTATCTATATTAATAAAAATATCAAGTTAAAGAACTCGATTTTTCATCGGGTTTTTTAACTTTTTATTATAAAAAATTTGCCAATTTATTTATCGAACAATACTATTCTCTTTCAATAAAAAACGATTTTCACTGAGTAAATAGTGTTTATTTTTTATAAAAAATCATTTCCCTTTTGAAATTTCAACCATATTTTCCGCTCGGAAATCTAGAATTGACCTAACTCCATTTATTTATCAGAATTTTCCAAAACACTTTTATTTCTTACATTTGTCTTGTATATTCTCTTTTAAGACTATTTTTCCAAAAACTATTTTTTTATAATTTTTTCTGAAAAGTATTGCAATTTTGTGAACTGTCTCATAAAATGAAGATGTGAATTCACTAATCTAGCAAAATTGAGTCTTTAAGCAGTAAAAATAAACACAAAATGGGGAATGTTAATGGGGAACAATCAAGGCAATAAGAGCATCGTGATTGATTATGATGCGATTGCAAATCAAGAATCGTTTAAAGCGCTTGTGCGAAGAAAGAAATCATTTCTTTGGTCAATGACTGTGTTCTTCTTAGCAGCATACATGTTGCTTCCAATTCTTACTTCGTACACGACAGTACTACACCAAAAGGCATTTGGGGAAATTACTTGGGTGTGGGTATATTCAGCAGGGTTATTCATCATGACTTGGTGCTTATGTCACTTATATGTAGCAAAAGCAAATAGCTTTGATAAAGAGGCAAAGGCGATTATCACTGAATACGAGAACGGAGGTGGCCGCCGATGAATAACGGAATGAGTTTTACAGCCATATTCTTCTTCGTAGCCATTGTTGGTTTAACATTAGTTATTACATGGTGGGCATCAAAACGAACTTCTTCTGCAAGTGATTTCTATACTGCAGGCGGTGGGTTAACAGGCTGGCAAAATGGACTAGCCATCGCTGGTGACTACTTATCAGCAGCATCTTTCTTAGGGATCGCTGGAGCAGTTGCATTATTTGGATTTGATGGATTCTTCTTCTCTATCGGTTATTTAGTAGCTTACTTAGTGGTTCTATACATCGTCGCTGAGCCATTACGTAATCTTGGTAAATTTACATTAGCTGACATGATCACAGCGCGTTTTGATAGCTCTAAAGTTCGTGGTACAGCAGCTTTAAGCACTATTACAATTGTCTTATTCTACATGATTGCACAACTAGTTGGTGCAGGAGCACTTATTCAATTACTTTTAGGAATCGACTATTGGGTTGCCGTTCTAATCGTAGGTTTTATGATGACGACTTACGTACTATTCGGTGGTATGACTGCAACATCTTGGGTACAAATTATTAAAGCTTGTCTTTTAATGTTAGGTACAGTTATTATTTCATTCTTAGTATTAAAAGAGTTCGGCTTTAGTATTGCAACGATGTTCAAAGAAATGGAAACTGCAACTGATAGCGGTGCAGCTTATTTGAACCCAGGTCTTAAATATCAAAATGGCGTTGATACTATTTCAATGTTAATCGCTTTAGTATTAGGTACAGCTGGTCTTCCACATATCCTAATGCGCTTCTTTACAGTAAAAGATGCGAAAACTGCTCGTTCCTCTGTTATTTGGGCTACTTGGATTGTAGGTATCTTCTACATTCTTACAATCTTCTTAGGATTCGGTGCAGCTAAATTCGTTGGTAAAGAAGCAATTATTGAAGCAAACGCGGCGGGTAACATGGCTGCTCCACTTCTCGCGGAAGCACTTGGTGGGGACATTCTATTCTCATTCGTATGTGCGGTAGCTTTCGCAACAATCTTAGCGGTAGTAGCTGGTCTTGTACTTTCTGGCGCATCTGCCCTTTCGCATGATATTTATGGTCAAATCATTAAAAAAGGCAAAATCACAGAGAAAGAGCAAGTACTTGCAGCTCGTATCGGTTCTATCACAATCGCTGTTATTTCAATCCTTTTAGCACTTGGTGCACAAACATTAAACGTAGCGTTCTTAGTATCACTTGCATTCTGTATTGCAGGTTCAGCTAACTTACCTGTAATCATCTATACTATCTACTGGAAACGCTTTAATACAGCTGGTGCTATTACAGCAATGTTGACAGGTTTAATCTCTGCTTTAGTTCTTGTTGCAGTTTCACCAAACCTTTGGAATCCAGTTGAAGGAAAAGCAATTTTCGTTGGGAATCCGTTAATTTCGTTAACGAACCCAGCAATAATTTCTGTACCACTTGGCTTCCTTGGGGGTCTCATCGGAACATTACTTTCTAAGGAATCAGATGCTAAGAAATATCGTGAAGTGGATGTTAAAGCAAACACAGGTATTTCTGTACAAGACGTATCTCACTAATAATAGGACAATCGCCTCGTAAGTTAAATACTTACGAGGTTTTACTTTTTCTTCCGTATTCGGTACTATATTTACAAATGATAGTTGGAGGTAAGGTAACATGACAAACTCAAAAGCAAAAAAGAAACGCATGCATATAAAACGCACTAAAGGGAAGGACGTTGAAAAAAATCGTCAATCTTCCCCTTTCAGTACACATGAGCGTGTAACGAAAACGAAAAAAGAAAATATTGAACAAAATTTTACAAAGCACAGAAAACACAACCACGTTGAAGACGATTAGTGGTTGTGTTTTGCTTGTAATGAGACATTTTGATGTTTAGAAGTAATCAGTTTTGGTATAAAGTACAACGGATACAGTAAAAGAAAAAGGTTAGGTATCCACCACATAAGATCAAAATCAAGCTTTATTGTCCAAAAAGCAATCGCCTGCAATCCAGAGCAACTTGTTAGTGTCAGAGATAATAAGGTAAATGTTCTCCACTTTTCATTTTTTATTTTAAATAGATAGAGACTTATAAAACCACTAACTGAAATTAAAATATCTAGCGGGAAAAACGACCAATTCCATATAACTAATAATTCATTTTGATAATCTTGATATAAATACTCTTCTGGAATCAAATGAAAAAAGGTGACTAGCCAATAGACTATAAAAAAGATATCTGTCACTAAAAAAAGGTATCTTAAAGTTTTACTCATTTACAGCCCCCATTTAATTTTCTTCATGAATGTTATCTTTAAGAATCCCAAGCATAAGAATGTCCACCATTTCCTGCATTGTATCCTGAAGCGAACTCATATTTCTGTTTTTCGATGCATGTTCCATCAATCGATAAAGTCCTCCAATATAGACTTCTATAAATATCTCTTTATTAAAAGGACGTATTTTTTTTGCAGCAATCCCTTCATCTAACAACGAAAAGATACCTGTCCATTGTTCATGAATAAACTGATCAAGCGTTTCCCATTGCTTTGGGTAATAGCGTTGAAGCTCCTCCAAATATTGGAGCTGAGCAAATTTAAAATCAGCTGGAATTAGTACAAGACATTTCTGTAGTTTTTCTATAAGATTTAAAGTTGAATCATGCAGTATTTCTTTCTCTTTCATTTTCAGTTCATCAATGGCAAGATCAATCATTTCATTTAGCAGTTCTTCCTTTGAGGGATAGTATCCATACAATGTTTTAGTACTCATACCTAGCTGTTTTGCTAGCTCCCCCATCGTAAATCGGAAGCCTTTTCGTTCAGCTTCACTCATTGATACCTTTAAAATTCTATCTTTCATCATGATCACCTGCCTTTAGGAAAATGAAAAAACATTTTTATTTTCCTTATTTTCCATTTAATGATAGTACCTAATGAAAATAATGTCAATTGAACTACTCCCAAGCGAGAGATTCCTATGAACACCAGCGTAACCAAAGTTAGTGATTCTGTAATTTTTTATCAGCGATGTTTGATGCTTTTATCAGCGATTCTGGCTCTTTTATCAGCGATGTTCAACGTTTTACCATCGATTCTGGCTCTTTTATCAGCGATGTTCAACGTTTTATCAGCGATTCTATTACTTTTAACAAAAACACAGCTGCCCTTTAAAAGAGCAGCTGCGTTATTTGCTATAAATTATAAAATTTTGTCGTATTTCTTGTGATGATGCGCGCCGCTTCCTGTATTGTAAGCCCCTTTATCGAAGCGATAACCTCGATGGAATGATCCATCATCCAAGGAGATGTTCGTTTATTGTCAAATTGACCTTCAAACGGCCATGGTCCATCTGTTTCTACCATCATTAGCTCGATTGGGTATTTTTTGATAAGTTGTTCAATCTCAGTCTCATACGTACAATCAGGCGTGACAGAAATGAAATACCCTTTAGAAATCATACGTTCAATCACTTCCTCATCGCCTTTAAACCAATGAAAATGCGCTTCCGTTACATGATGTTTTTCTAGTAAATCACAAACAATCGCCGCATCTTCATAAACAGCATGTAACACAATTGGTTTATTTAATTCCTTTGCCATTACGATAAACCGTTCTAACAATGCCACATACGGACGAACATCAATCGCTTTCTCCTGTCTCAAATAATAAGGCAATCCAACCTCGCCAATTGCTACCATTTCATCAGAGTGTTGGCGTATCCACTCGAATAACGCGTCTTCCTCCTCATCACTAAGTAACGGTTGTTCGGGATGAAACCCAAACGCTGCTTTTACCTTTGCATATGCTTTCGACAGCTTCAACGTCTTCTCACACGATGAGAGATTCATGCTAACGGCAATGACATGTTCAGCTTCTTCTAGCAAAGTTGGTATGTCGTGCTCCTTATACTGATCTAAATGAATATGTGCATCAATCAACATTCGCCTCATCCTTTTCTTCTTTTAAATACTTAAACAATTGTTGCTTCAATGCTGTAAATGTAGCGGAATGGCGAATTTCTTCTTGTCGTGGCCTCGCAAAAGGTACGATTATTTCCTTTTTAATCGTCGCTGGCCGTTTCGTGAGCACGATGATACGATCAGCTAAAAACAGAGCTTCCTCGATACTATGTGTAACGAATAATATAGACTTTCGATATTCCTCCCATATCGATAAAAGCCACGCCTGCATTTCAAGCCTTGTAAACTCATCAAGTGCAGAAAACGGCTCATCTAAGCATAAGATGGGCTTATCACTAACAATGGCACGAATAAACGATACACGCTGTTGCATACCCCCTGACAGCTCATTGGGATACGCATTTTCAAACGCTGCAAGCCCTACTTTGTCTAACCATTCCTTGGCCAAGTTCACGTTTGGTTTTCTATGAAGCTCCTCGACCATCGTGACATTTTCTACTATCGTACGCCATGGTAATAAACACGGCTGCTGAGGCATATAGCCAATCGTCCCTCTTTTTTGCTGGATATCTGTATCGTTTAATAAAATAGCACCCTTATCAATAGAAGTAACACCACCAATTAATTGAAAGAGTGTACTTTTTCCACTGCCTGACGGTCCGATAATCGCCACAAATTCCCCGTCCTTGACCTCAAACGATAAATTGCGAATAACCGGAAGAGCATCAAAGGATTTATCAATGTTTTGAATGCTTAGCATGGAGTCCTCTCCCCTTCACAACAAGTTTTTCTAACAATTGTATAGCACTAAATAATAGTAAGCTTAAAAATACGATAGCAAAAATAGCTACAAACACGCGATCCGTTCGAAATGAAGATTGTGCTAATGTCATATAGACACCAATCCCCATTTTCGCACCTAACCATTCCGCAATGACAGCTCCCATGACGCTATAGGTTGCCGCAATCTTTACGCCTGAAAAAATCGCTGGATACGCATAAGGCCATTCAAGCTTCCAAAAGGTTTGTGCTTTCGTTGCACCAATCATCCTAAAATAGTGCTTCAGCTCAGGCGAAGTTTGACGAAAGCCATCCATTGCCGAAATAACAATAGGAAAAAAGCACACAAGACAAATAATAATGAGCTTTGGCAATAAACCGAAGCCAAACCATATGATTAAGAGTGGTGCTAGAACGAGCACCGGGACATTCTGTGACATAATCAGAATAGGATAAAATAGCTCCCGCACAAACGTAAAACGATGTAATAGCACAGCAACCGTTAGCCCACATACTATCCCGATAGCTAGACCAAGAAGTGCTAATTGAACAGTCGCTAACGCATGTGGCACAAACGTCTCATACGATTGAAAACCTTCTTTCAAAATGGCACTCGGTGCAGGCAAAAGCCAATGTGGAGTATCAGCAAAGCGGACAATTAGTTCCCATATGAATAAGAGGAAGGCGATAAAAATTATCGTCCTTCCTTGTTTGAAAGCTTGCCTCATCACTGGTATTTCTCCGTCAATGTACCCATTGTAATACCAGATGGCTGATATAAAATTTTCACTTGCGTGATGACATTGATCGCGCCCAGCTCAATCATCTTGTCATTCATTTTTTCAATGATTTGTAATAAAACCGGTAGCTCACCTTCCATTGTCGTTTCTAACGGGTGAACTTCATATTTAACTCCTGAAGCGTCGATAACCGCAATCGCTGCATCGACATATGGGATCACATCCTCATATTTTTCAGTTTTCGGGATAATTTGTACACTTATTAATGAGTTTGCCATATTACTTTGTCTCCTTTTTCGGTAAAAAGTCGTTTGTAAATGCTTGTTTTGCGTTAAATTCGCCCTCTAAAACTTTGTTGCTGGCCATCCATTTCGCGTAGTTTTCCCAGACAGCTAGCTTTTGCTCGCCCCATTGTTTAGCGTCGTCTTGATACTTATCTGCTAGCCATTCCTGACTTTTATGCACAAGGTTTTTATCTAAATCAGGTACAGCTTCTAGTAAAATATCAGCTGCCTCATTCGGATGTATTATCGCATATTCATAGCCCTTTGCTGCAGCAGCGACAAATGCTTTGACCGTCTCAGGATCATCCTTAATCATTTTTTCATTTGTAGCGAGTACAGGCGTGTAATAATCTAACTGATCACTATAATCTGTTAAATATAGCATGTTCAGTTTTTCGCCACGTAGTTCTGCTTCGATACCTGTCCATGCATAATAGATCCACGCAAAATCAATATCTTTTTTCATCATTGTGAAGAAATCTATATCGCCTGCATTGACAATATCTAACTTATTAATATCCGCATTTTCTGTTTGCATAAGTGATTGTAGTACAGCCTTTTCAAGTGGTGCACCCCAGCCACCGTATGTTTTACCTTCAAAATCCTTTGGTGACGAAATGCCTTTTGATGCAATGGATGCGAAGCCAGAAGTATTATGCTGAATAATCGCTGCAATCGATACTAAAGGTACATCTTGCACACGGGCCTGTGTAATCCCTTCCTGATAACTTACGCCAAACTGAGCCTTGCCAGACGCCACAAGCTGATCAGCACCTGTTTCGCCAGGTAATAAAATATCGACATCTAAGCCTTGCTCCTTAAAGAAGCCAAGTTTTTTCGCAACATATAAACCTGTATGATTTGTGTTCGGTGTCCAATCGAGAACGACTGATACTTTTGTTAATCCCTTAGTATCCTTTTTATCCTCTTTTTCGCTACAGCCCACTAATGTTAACAGTGTAGCCAACAGGATCAATAACCATTTTTTCATGCTGAATCCTCCAAGTAAAGTAGTGTGAAATTGTTCATAAATGAATGTGTTTACCAGAAGAAAGCGTATTCACGGTCTGTTTACACCCAAACCCAAAGTCTGTGCATGAATAAAAGTCTGAAAACATAAAAAACGCCTAGGATTCCTCCCAGACGTTTTGTAATCAATATCAAAAACTTTTACTTTTTGAATAGATGTTCCCTACGCTGGTACGAGCCAAATCAGGTTCAAAGAGTCAGCGTCTATCGGACACAATCTCAGCTGGCAACACCAGCCCCCCTACATTCTTTCCATATGAACTTTTCGTGATTATTATACCCATATCTATCCGTAAATGACAAGGCTCTGTTTTCTGAAAGCCCCGTAAATATAATTTAAAGCCTCATCTTTCTCTTCAACAATTCCATTTCCTGAGAATATTCACCGTTTTTTTGGTAAAACATTTTTTATTTAAAAGGAATCCCCTCCTGAAATCAAGAAGCGGTATATTGTTCGAAGTTTTAATAGGCACTGTTAAATACTATTGTTGATAATCAAATCAAGAACCTTTTGTGGTTTTTAATTTTTGCTTTTAGTAGTAAGACGTTGAATAAGAATCAGTAATCTTCATAACAACTTACTTGTAAAGCTACACCCGATTCACCAATTTGCCTAAAAACTTTATTGTCACTATACACCTACCCTTTCTTTTGATTAGACTATATAGAAAAAAAGCCCAGCTCTCTAAGGAGCATGGGCTATAAAATCAGTTTTATTTTTCTTCTTTTTTGACCGTAAAGACATGTGAAATAGCACCGTCTGTAGCTATATCCACTTTAAAGGAGCCATTGGAATGGCGATCTGCTCGAGTTAATGCTTGTACATCAAGGATCTCTTGCACGCCTTTTTCCGTTTCGATTGTTAGCCGTTCCTCATCAGTTACCTTGACTACAGCCACGATACGATGTGGGTTCGCTTTTAATTCTGTTAACACTTTTAAGCCACGTTTTGCACGACTCGTCATCTCTACCTCGGCAACATTCATTTTCTTCACCGCACCACGATGTGTCACAATCGCAACATATGCCGTGGCATTTGGCGGTAAAACATTGATGCCGACTAATGCTTCTCCGTCTTTCACCGTAATCCCTTTGACACCGCCTGTTTTCACACCCGTTACTGGCAATTCCTCCATTGGGAAACGAATAGCATAGGCAGTATCTGTTGTTAACATTAGTTCTACTTCGTCTGTCACGATACCTGCAAAAATCATTTCATCGCCTGACTTAACATTCATCGTTTTGATTGGTTTAGAATAACGTGTAACAGCATAATCTGATACAGGTGAGCGTTTAATTTGTCCATCTTTCGTAGCCGTTAAAATATACGTATTGGCCTGTTCAAATGTCTCAAAACCATATACAGCAATAATAGATTCATCTTCCCCTGTCGGCACAATACTAGAAATATGCTGACCAAGATCCTTCCAACGAATATCAGGTAGTTCATGGACAGGCTGATAAATATAATTGCCTCGGTTTGTGAATAGTAATAGATGATGCTGCGTATTTAAATTCTCTTCATATAACAAATAATCGGAATCCTTCATCGCAAAATCCTGACCATTCGAAGCTGCATGTGAACGTGTAGATGTACGCTTAATATAGCCATCCTTTGTGACAGTCACTACGACCTCTTCACTTGGGACAAGGACATCTAACGTAATTTTGATTTCTTCAATTTCTTGTTCGATTTTTGAACGACGTGGCTCTGCAAAGCGCTTTTTAATGTCAAGTAGTTCCTGTTTAATAACACGTACAAGCTTTGCTTCACTATTAAGAATACCTTCAAGCTTGGCGATCAGTTTATTTAGTTCATCCTGTTCATGGCGAAGCTCTGTGATATCTGTATTCGTTAATCGGTATAATTGCAAGCTAACGATCGCCTCTGATTGCACTTCTGTAAAGTCAAATTTCACCTGTAAATTCGTTTTCGCATCTCGTTTATCATTAGACGAACGAATCGTTGCAATAACTTCATCTAAAATAGAAAGCGCCTTAATCAAGCCATCAACGATATGCGAACGATCTTTAGCCCTTTGTAAATCATAAACGGAGCGGTTCGTCACAACTTCCTTTTGATGGGCAATATAAGAATCCAGTAACAATGGCAATGTCATCATTGTCGGACGACGATTATGGATAGCAATCATATTAAAATTATAGGCTACTTGTAAATCAGTTGTTTTGAACAAGTATTGTAAAATCCCTTGTCCTGGAACATCTTTTTTCAGTTCAATGACAACACGTAGGCCGGTACGATCCGATTCATCGCGAATTTCTGCAATTCCTTCAAGTCGTTTATCCACGCGTTGTTCATCGATTTTCTTCACAAGATTTGCTTTATTGACATCATACGGTAATTCCGTAATAACGATTTGCTCTTTGCCACCTTTAATTGGCTCCACGACTGCTTGAGCGCGCACGATAATTTTACCGCGACCAGTCTCATACGCCTTTTTAATACCATCGACACCTTGAATGATCCCACCTGTCGGGAAATCTGGCCCTTTAATTACAGTCATTAATTCATCAACAGTAGTATTCGGCTTATCTAAGCGCATGAGAACACCATCTAGCACCTCATCAAGTGCGTGAGGAGGGATATCTGTCGCATATCCAGCCGAAATACCAGTTGAGCCGTTGACTAGTAAATTCGGGAAACGAGCTGGTAAAACAGTTGGCTCCATATCCTGATCATCAAAGTTCGGTACAAATTCAACAGTTTTCTTGCCAATATCACGGAGCATTTCCGCTGCAATTGCAGAAAGCCTTGCCTCTGTATAACGCATCGCTGCCGGAGGGTCACCATCAACAGAGCCGTTATTCCCATGCATTTCAATAAGCATATGGCGCGCCTTCCAATCCTGACTCATGCGCACCATTGCTTCATATACGGAGCTGTCACCATGTGGGTGATAATTACCGATAACATTACCGACAGTTTTGGCTGATTTACGGAATGGTTTTTCGTTCGTATTGCCCTCTGTAAACATCGCATATAAAATACGTCGTTGCACAGGCTTAAGACCGTCACGTGCATCAGGCAACGCGCGGTCTTGTATAATATATTTACTATAGCGACCAAAGCGGTCACCCATCACTTCTTCTAAGGGTAAATCTTGGAATTTTTCCGTACTACTCATGCTTGGTCCTCCTCTTGTTGGATGAATTCATTTTCTAAAATATTTGAATCATCCTCCATACCGAAGTCTACATTAGCTTCGATCCATTTACGGCGCGGCTCTACCTTATCGCCCATTAATGTTGTCACACGTCTCTCAGCACGTGCACCATCCTCAATCGTTACACGAATTAATGTACGTGTATCAGGGTTCATCGTCGTATCCCACAGCTGGTCAGCATTCATCTCACCAAGACCTTTATAGCGCTGTAATATGTAACCCTTACCAACTTTTTTAATGGCCTTTTGTAAATCATTTTCGGTCCAAGCATATTCAATCACTTCTTTTTTACCAGTGCCTCTTGATACTTTATAAAGTGGTGGTAATGCGATAAATACCTTTCCAGCTTCAATCAATGGTCGCATATAACGATAGAAGAACGTTAGTAGCAGCACTTGAATATGCGCTCCGTCCGTATCAGCATCGGTCATAATAACGACTTTGTCATACGCTGCATCCTCGACAGAAAAATCTGTTCCGACGCCAGCACCAATGGCATGGATAATCGTTGAAATCTCTTCATTTTTCATAATATCCTGAAGCTTTGCTTTTTCTGTATTAATAACTTTACCTCGCAAAGGTAAAATCGCTTGGAACGTACGATCTCGCCCTTGTTTTGCAGAGCCACCTGCAGAGTCACCTTCGACTAAATACAGCTCGTTTTTCGCCGCATTTCGAGATTGTGCAGGTGTTAATTTTCCTGAAAGAATGGTACTTGCTTTTTTGCTCTTCTTGCCGTTTCGTGCATCTTCACGTGCTTTACGAGCCGCTTCACGTACTTGCTGCGCACGAATAGCTTTACGAACAAGTGATGCAGACAATTCAGCGTTTTCCTCAAGCACATATAAAATTTGCTCCGAAACAACACTATCTACTGCCGAGCGTGCCTCACTTGTCCCAAGTTTCCCCTTCGTTTGACCTTCGAATTGCAATAAATGCTCTGGTATACGAACAGAAACAATCGCTGCTAAGCCCTCTCGAATGTCTGTCCCTTCAAGATTTTTATCTTTATCTTTTAACAGGCCAATTTTTCGTGCATATTCATTAAAAACACGTGTTAAAGCCGCCTTGGCACCAGTTTCATGTGTCCCACCATCTCGTGTACGCACATTGTTAACAAATGAAAGGATTGTTTCTGAGTAGCCATCGTTGTATTGAAAGGCGAATTCAACTTCAATTTCGTCTTGAATCCCTTCCACATACTTAACAGGATGAAGTACGTCTTTCTCCTCATTCAAATACGCAACGAAAGCTTCAATGCCGTTCTCATAAAAGAAAACATCACCTTTGCCTTCCTCGCGTTCATCGATTAACTCAATTTTTAAGCCTTTTAATAAAAACGCTGACTCCCGTAATCGTTCTGCAAGCGTATCATAATTGTATTTTGTTACAGAGAAAATCGTGTCATCTGGCAGAAAATGAACAAGCGTTCCTGTCTGCTTTGTTTGTCCAATTTCTTCTAATGTCGTCACAGGATGGCCACCGTTTTCAAAACGTTGACGATACTTTTTACCATCGCGGTGAATCGTTACTTCTAAAAAAGTAGATAAGGCATTAACAACAGACGAACCTACGCCATGTAAGCCACCACTTGTTTTATAGCCACCTTGCCCGAATTTACCACCAGCATGTAAGACAGTAAAGATAATTTCGGGAGTGGGTTTCCCCATCTTATGCATACCTGTTGGCATTCCACGGCCGAAGTCTCGAACGCTGATACTTTGATCTTTATGAATATGGACAATGATATGAGAACCAAAGCCAGCCAGTGCTTCATCCACCGCATTATCTACGATTTCATATACTAGGTGATGAAGTCCACGGCCATCTGTAGAACCGATATACATGCCGGGTCGTTTTCGTACCGCTTCTAATCCTTCTAATACTTGAATGGCGTCATCATTATAGACGCTTGGTGACTGTTTATTCGCCAAAAATTTCCCCTCCAAAAAACAAAACGCATGTTCTATTTATGTTCTCTTCCTAATAATAATAGCATTTCCTGTCAATAGCTAGTGACAGACCCAATAAATTTTTAAAATTTCCTCACAGCTTTGTCGTTTTGAGCTTTTTACCGAAAGAAAAAGTTGCAATAGTTGCTTTAATATGTATTACTAACTATCCTATTCCCTTGACGCAGGATCGTAAACATTAGTTGCATAAATGAAACAACATAGGGCTATCTTCTGGTCATTACTCTCATTTCAAAACGATACCAATCGCTATAGGTTTTGGTCTTCCATACAGAAGCATTTGAATATCCCCTGAAAAATATACAATTCAGTACTTAATAGGTTTCTTCTGTCTATTAGAAAATTCATACTAACTTACTCTAGAAATTAAAGATAGACTTCTATTCTACCAAAGGAATGGATGATTGACAAAATTGCCTTTATACCTATATTTTTAGAAAGGGCTTTCATGCAACCAACATGAATCATGTCAAAAAGCCTAACACATATTCAACTACATATAAAAATCCTTGAAAAATAGTTATCTTTTATAATGAATTCAAGATACACGAAGAAATCTCCTTCATGACATTGTAGATTGTAGAGAAAAAGTGTAGAATATTTATTACATATTATTAGTACCAAGTAATAATCTATGGATGAAAGGAGTCCAGCTATGCTAAATGGACTTATTATTTTATGTGCTTATTTAATCGGCTCGATCCCTTCTGGGTTATGGATAGGCAAAGTTTTTTATAAAACTGATATTCGTCAACACGGAAGTGGTAATCTAGGTGCGACAAACACTTTTCGTATTTTAGGAAAAAAAGCAGGAATAGTCGTAACGATTATGGATGTCTTAAAAGGTACAGTAGCCGTATTACTTGTAGCTCTTCCTCTATTCTCTGATGTCTCTATCCACTCGCTAATACTTGGACTAGTAGCCGTTATTGGTCATATGTTCCCTATCTTTGCAGGTTTCCGTGGAGGGAAAGCGGTAGCAACATCAGCTGGAGTTCTCTTAGGATATTCATGGCCACTATTTGTCTTACTATTTATTGCTTTTATTGTAACATTAAAAATAACGAAGATTGTAAGTTTAACTTCTATGATTGCCGCTTTAGTAGCACTTATTTATTCAATCGTATATTATTTTGTTACAGGCGATTTTGCGTTAGGTATTTTAGTAGCATGTTTATTTACTTTTATCATGTACCGTCACCGAGCAAATATTGCCCGCATTAAAAATGGTACCGAGCCAAAGGTGAAATGGCTGTAACGAGGAGAGGAACATTCTAATGAATATCGTACTAACAGATGAGGCCCTACAATGGTTCAAACAAGAGATGGAAGTAGAATCCGGAGATACTATTCGTTTTTATGCTAGATATGGTGGTTCCAGTCCTTTTCATGAAGGCTTTTCTCTAGGCATGACACGCGAAGAACCAATCAACATTGGTGTTAAGAAAGTTATTGACGATGTTACCTACTATATAGATGAAAAAGATATATGGTTTTTCAATGATCACAGTTTATATGTAGATGTGGATGTTACAAATGACGAATTAAAATATGAGTATAAAAAATAAAGCAGTGTTCCCTTTCGTATATACGAAAGGAACACTGTTTTTTATTTGAATTCAATTCCAACCTTGGTTTATCTTCTATCAAAGTTGTACATTATATAGTTATGTAAAACTTGAGGAGGAAATGAAAATGTCTATTTCTAAAATTACTGATACCTCCCAAAACAATGACCAACTATATAGTTCTCTTTCTCAAAATTTAAAGTTGATTAAAAACACACTTGGGAATAGTAATGACCTTGTCATACGAGAAATTACCATTGGAAAAGCTGAACAATTTACGTTAGCGATCATCTATGTAGATGGCCTATCCGATAAAATAAGCATTTCTAATGCTGTAATTGATAAACTAATGCTTGATATTGAGGATAATCATGATGCAGAAGTAGAAAAGATTATCCGATATTTAAGAGATTCTTGTTTAACAGTCGGCGATGTTAATGATATTTTTCATTTTTCAGCACTGTACAATTCAATTTTGAATGGTAATACGGTTATTTTATTAGATGAATCTTCTACTGGTATCGTTACAAGTACTCAAGGTGCAAAAGATAGAGCCGTTATGGAGCCATCTACAGAGTCGGTCATTAGAGGTCCAAGGGAATCCTTTACGGAAACATTACGTACGAACACTGCTCTGGTTCGTAGAAAAATAAAAAGTCCAAATCTCTGGATCAAGTCTCGTATTGTCGGTGAAGTAACAAAAACGGATGTTGCTGTTATGTATTTAAATGGCGTTGCCAATGACAAAATAGTAGCTGAGGTTCTTGCCCGTTTAGACCGTATTAATATTGATGGTATTTTAGAAAGTGGCTACATCGAAGATTTTATTCAAGATTCAAAATCCTCGATATTCCCTACAGTTTATAATTCTGAACGACCTGATGTTATAGCTGGCGAAATATTAGACGGAAAAATTGCTATTTTAGTGGACGGTTCACCGTTTGTCCTAATTGTACCTGCCCTTTTTACAGCCTTTTTACAATCTGCTGAAGATTATTATCAGCATTGGATGATTAGTTCTCTTGTACGCCTTTTGAGGTTTTTCGGAATTAGCCTAGCCATGGTGGCACCATCTCTTTACGTAGCTATCACTACCTTCCATCAAGAAATGCTACCAACCCCTATGCTGATAAGTATTGCATCTCAACGAGAAGGAGTCCCCTTCCCCGCCGTTGTAGAGGCACTCATTATGGAGGTTGCATTCGAGGTGTTACGAGAAGCGGGTCTTCGAATGCCTAGAACCATTGGACCAGCCGTATCCATTGTTGGAACATTAGTGATCGGTCAAGCTGCCGTAGAAGCTGGAATTGTATCAGCCGTAATGGTTATTATTGTAGCATTAACAGCCATTTGTAGCTTTTTATTCCCCGCTTATGGCTTATCAAATACCGTTCGTGCTCTTCGTTTTCCATTAATGATTTTAGCAGCAATTGTTGGATTGTTTGGTGTAATGTTAGGCCTTATGATCATCGTCCTACACATGTGCAGCATACGAACTTTTGGTGTTCCATATTTAAGTCCATTCGGCCCATTAATTCTAAAAGATCAAAAAGACGCACTAGTGTTGTTCCCTCGTAGAGCTTTATTGACTCGACCACGCTTAATTAGTCAAAAAAATACTGTCAGGGGTCATAAATATTTCGATACGAAAAAAAGGAATTAAACGAGGAATGAACTATGTCAAAATTTAAAGCACTCTGTTTACTAATGATTGTTACTTTGCTTTTAGGTGGTTGTTGGAGTAAGCGTGAACTCAATGAATTAGCGATTGTCGCAGCATTAGGTATAGATAAAGTAGATAATGAATTTGAAATAACTGTTCAAGTTGTGGATACTGGTGAAATTTCCTCAAAACAGCCTTCTTCAGGACGATCACCTGTTATTACCTATCATTCAACAGGGGCAACGGTCTTTGAGGCCATTAGAAAAATGACAACAGTAACAGCTAGAAAACTTTATTTTGCTCATCTTCAAATAGTTGTGCTCGGTAACGAATTGGCAGAAGAAGGAATTAACGAACCGTTAGATTTGGTTTCAAGAGATCATGAATTCAGAAATGATTTCGATGTCATCGTTGCCCATGACGCGACTGCCGATGAAGTATTAAATGTATTAACACCTATCGAAAAAGTACCAGCAAATAAATTACTAAATTCTCTTAAAACGTCAGAGAAAACTTGGGGTACAACCGAATCCATAAAAATTGATGAATTAATCAATACTTTAAATACTAAAGAAACTAGTGTAGTCATGTCTGCTATTGAAATACAGGGGGATAAAAATATTGGCAAGGAGCAAACGAATGTTAAAAGATCGAAATCTCCTGTGCTATTGAAGTATGCGGGCTTAGCTGTTTTTAAAGAAGGTAAACTCATTGGGCTTTTAACGGAAGATGAGAGTAGAAGCCTAGGTTTTTTAAAGGACAAAATAGACAGTACAATTGAAATTCTTGCTTGCCCTAAGGGTGGTACGTTAGCAACAGAGATTACTCACTCAAAGACGAAAGTAAAAGGTAAATTTGAAAATGGAGCTCCCAAAATCGATGTTGTTATAGATGTTAACCAAAATGTCGGAGAAGTTCTATGTAATATAGACCTTACGAAAGAAAAATCGATTCACTTAATAAATAAAAAAACAGAAGAACTTATTAAAAAACGAATCGAAGAAACAATTCGTTCAGTTCAACAAAATTACCAGGTCGATATTTTTGGTTTTGGTGAAGAACTTCATCGCACAAATCCTAAAGAGTGGAAAAAAATCAAAAAAGACTGGCTAACGATATTTCAAGAGTTACCAGTCAAAGTTAAAGTACATGTCAACACACAAGGATTAGGAACGATGGAAAACTCATTAGTGAATAAGACGAAGGGAGAATAAGCCATAATTATGACGATATTCATACTAATAATTTCTGCTGTTATTGCCTTTGCCTTCATTCCAAAATTAAAAAAAAATAAAGAAACGAAAACGATTGTTATTTTTTCGATTTTTTTATTGATCGGCGCTGCATTAAATATTGGGGTCTCATTAAGAATCAAAATTCCAAGCCCACTTGATTTGATTACCTTTATTTTTTCACCTATTAAAGAGTTAATCGTCTCCCTGATAAAATAAGAGGGAACTTTATGTTAAGAGAAGGGGTTTCGTTCATATGGAAAAAGAAATAATTAGTTCAAGACAATTTATGATCATTACCCTTCTCTTTTCAATTGGGACAGCCATTTTAATTCTCCCTGCTAGTGTAACAATCGAAGCAAAGCAAGATGCATGGATTGCAGCTATCATTGGTGTCGTTTTAAGTTTACCCTTAATAAAGCTTTTCGTTACTCTAGGAAAACGGACACCTACCCTTACATTTATAGAGGCTAATGAAAAGATACTAGGTCGTTTTTTCGGAAAATTAACTTCGATTGGCTTTATTCTTATAGCCCTTCTTTCTGCAGGTGAATTATTATATTTCATTGGAATTTTCATGAAAACGGAAATCATGCCAGAAACACCTACGATGGCCTTTGCATTTCTGTTCAGTATTATCATTATTTATGCTGCATTTCTCGGAATTGAAGTTTTTGCCCGTTCTGCAGAAATACTATTTCCTGTATTTATTTTAATTTTTATTTTCTTTGTAATTTGTATTTCACCATCCATCAAGATTGAAAATTTACAGCCAATATTGGAAACGCCAAAAAAATCAATATTCTTTAGTATGATTCGATTTATAAGTCTTTTTTCATTCCCACTTGTCATATTATTAATGATTTTCCCTTCTGCAGTTAACGTCCAAAAATCTGCACAAAAAGGCTTTTACATTGGTTCAATTATTGGAGGGATTGTCTTAGTTACTATCATTACACTGTCTATCCTTGTCCTAGGTCCGGCAAATACAGCAGCTAGGACATTTCCAAGCTATTCATTAGCTCAAAGAATTTCAATCGGGAATTTTTTGCAGCGTATTGAAGTTATTATGGCAACCATGTGGATTATTTCAATTTATATTAGAACTTTTATGTACTTTTACGCTGCGGTCGTCGGCATCGCACAAATATGTAAAATTAACAATCATCGACCGCTCATTTTTCCATTCGGAATGATTATCCTTGGACTTTCACAAATTGTTCATCCTAATATCATTCATTCAGATATTTACAATAGAGACACATGGCCTATATTTTCCTTCGTTTTCATGGTTTTTTTACCATTAGTTTTATTAATTGTCGCGAAGATTCGCAAAATTAACGGTAATCAAGGAAATAATACGAAAAGTAATTGTAGTACACAGAATGAAAGTGGTAGTAATAACGGAAATGCTACACAAGGTGCAAGTAGCAATAATAACGATACTTCTTCACAGAGTAATAGTACTAGCAATGGCGGAAATGATACACAAGGTGAAAGTAGTAATAATAACGATACTTCTTCACAGAGTAATAGTACTAGCAATGGCGGAAATGATACACAAGGTGAAAGTAGCAATAATAACGATACTTCTTCACAGAATAATAGTACTAGCAATGGCGGAAATGATACACAAGGTGCAGGTAGCAATAATAACTATACTTCTTCACAGAGTAATAGTACTAGCAATGGCGGAAATGATACACAAGGTGAAAGTAGTAGTAATAACGATACTTCTTCACAGAGTAATAGTACTAGCAATGGCGAAAATGCTACACAAGGTGAAAGTAGTAGTAATAACGTTAATTGTACTCAAAATGAAAGTAGCAGTAATAGTGAAAATCCTTCACCGAGCAAAAGTGATAACGCTTCAAGCAATACTACACAGAATGATAGCGATACCGGGAATACTCCAAACAGTGATAAAAATAAAGATTCTCCAGAAAGTTAACAGCATAGCAAAAAAAGGAATCAAACGAATGATTCCAAAATTTTTAAAAATAAAGAAACAAAAACAATTGTTATTTTTTCGATTTTTTTATTGATCGTCGCTGCATTAAATATTGAGGTCCATTAAGGATCAAAATTCCAAGCCCATTTCACCAATTAAAGATTTAATTGTCTCCTTGATAAAATAATAAGGAACTTTATGTTAAGAGAAAAGGGGTAGCGTTCATATGGAAAAAGAAATAATTAGCTCAAGACAATTTATGATCATTACCCTTCTCTCTTCAATTGGGACAGCTATTTTAATTAGCCCTGCTAGTGTAACAAGTGAAGCGAAACAAGATGCCTGGATTGCAGCGATTATTAGTGTCGTTCTAAGTTTACTCTTAATAAAGCTTTTCGTTACTGTAGGAAAACGGACACCTACCCTTACATTTGTAGAGGCTAATGAAAAGATATTAGGTCGTTTTTTCGGAAAAATAACTTCGATTGGCTTTATTATTCTATCCTTTCTTTCTGCTGGTGAATTATTATATTTCATTGGCATTTTCATGAAAACAGAAATTATGCCAGAAACACCTATGATGGCCTTTGCTTTTCTGTTCAGTATTATCATTATTTATGCAGCATTTCTAGGAATTGAAGTTTTTGCCCGTTCTGCAGAAATACTATTCGCAATGTTTATTTTAATTTTTATTTTTTTTGTAGTTTGTATTTCACCATCCGTCCATATGGAAAATCTACAGCCAATAATGGAAGTACCAGCAAAATCATTATTCTTTAGTATTATTCGATTAATGAGTATTTTTTCATTGCCACTTGTCATATTGTTAATGATTTTTCCTTCTTCTGTTAACGTCCATGAATCAGCCCAAAAAGGTTTTTACATTGGCACAATTCTTGGAGGGATTGTCTTAATTGCTATCATCACACTGGCTATCCTTGTCCTAGGTCCAACAAATACTGCTTCTAGGACATTTCCTAGCTATTCATTAGCCCAAAGAATTTCAATCGGGAATTTTTTGCAGCGTATTGAAGTTATTATGGCAGCAATGTGGATAATATCAATTTATATTAAAACTTTTATGTTTTTTTACGCTGGGGTCATCGGCATCGCACAAATATGTAAAATTAACAATCATCGACCGCTCATTTTTCCATTCGGAATGATTATCCTTGGACTTTCACAAATTGTTCATCCTAGTATCATTCATTCAGAAATTTACAATAAAGAAACCTGGCCTATTTTTTCCTTTATTTTCGCTATCTTATTACCATTAGTTTTACTACTTGTCGCGAAGATTCGCAAAATCAACGGTAATAATACAAAAAGTAATTGTAGTACACAGAATGAAAATGGTAGTAATAACGGTAATGCTACTCAAGGTGCAGGTAATACTAATAACGATAATTCTTCACAGAGTGATAGCAGTAGCAATGCTGGAAATGATACACAAGGTGAAAGTAGTAGTAATAACGGTAATTCTACTCAAAATGATAGTAGCAACAATGGCGGAAACTCTTTACAGAGTGAAAGTAATAGTAATGACGAAAACTCTACTCAGGGTAATAGTAGCAACAATGGCGGGAATTCTTCTCAAAGTGGAAGTAGCAGTAATGGTGGAAATGCTACACAAAGTGAAAGTAGCAATAATGCCGGTAATACTACTCAAAATGAAAGTAGTAGTAATAACGATAATTCTACTCAAAACGAAAGTAGCAACAATGACGGAAATGCTACTCAAAGTACAAGTATTAGTAATAACGATAATTCTACTCAAAGTGATAGTAGTAGCAATGCCGGTAATACTACTCAAAATGAATGTAGTAATAATAACGATAATTCTACTCAAAGTGCAAGTAACAATGGCGGAAAAGCTACACAAAAAAGTAATAGTAATACTGATAATTGTGCTCAAAATGAAAGTAGTAGCAATGCCGGTAATACTACTCAAAATGAAAGTAGTAGTAATAACGATAATTCTACTCAAAGTGCAAGTAACAGCGAAAATCCTTCGCAGAGTGATAGTAGCAACAATACTACACAGAATGATAGCGATACCGGCAATACTCCAAGCAGTGATAGAAATAAAAATTCATCAGAAAATTAACAGCATAATGGCGTGAAAAAATGATGACCCTGAAATATCAAAGTCATCATTTTTCTTTATTGTAATTGAGCGGTTTTAAATATGATATTCAATCTGATCGACAAAATCCCATTCGTATGGTGTTTCTTGGTAAACATAGTAGTTCAACCAATTCGAGAATAATAAATGTGTATGGGCGCGCCAAGTATTAATCGGTTCATTTGCAGGATTATCATGTGGGAAATAATTTACTGGTACATCAATATCTAATCCTTTCGCAACATCACGACTATACTCATCAGCTAAAGTTGTTGCATCATATTCAAGATGACCAGTAATCATAATGTTTTTATTATCCTTAGATTGCACAATGAAAACACCAGCATCTTCAGAATAAGATAGTAATCGTAAATCGGGATGGCTAAGTACTTCATCAATTGATACGGATGTATAACGTGAATGTGGTGCAGTAAATGAATCACTAAAGCCACGTACTAAGTCCACTGTTAAATCCGTAATAACATGCGAATATACACCTGAGCATTTAGCAGGCAGCCCAATTTTACCAATACCGTAATGATGATATAACGCTGCCTGTGCACCCCAACATATATGTAAAACCGATGTTACGTTTGTCTTGGACCAATCCATAATTTCAGAAATTTCCTGCCAGTAGTTCACTTCTTCAAATTCCATTTTTTCTACTGGTGCACCCGTAATAATCATGCCATCATAGCGGCGATGACGAATTTGATTGAAAGTCGTGTAAAATAACTGTAAATGTGATTTACTAACATTTTTTGATTCATGCGTAGCTGTATTTAAAAATGTAATATTCACTTGTAATGGTGTATTCCCCAATAAACGAAGTAATTGCAGTTCTGTTTTTTCTTTTTCTGGCATTAAGTTTAAAATTAATATATTTAACGGACGAACTTGTTGAGTTTTCGCTCTGTCCTCTTCCATTACGAAGATTTTTTCCTCACGTAAATGTTCTCCAGCTGGTAAGTTTTTCGGAATATTAATTGGCATCTTGCATTCCCCTCTCTAGTTAAAATCAATTGGGCCTTAGTCTCCATGCACAGGCCCTGTTCAAAACTCATTAAGTCTTCTTTTTCGATGAAATTAAAAAATCCTCCTCATTCCATTTGAGATAGAATGAGAAGGATTTTTCCACGTTCACTCTTATCTCTCAAAGGACAAATCCTTTGCTGGAATTAGCACCTTTCTAACTTTCGTTAGAGGTTGCTGAAGCGTCATCGGGCCAAATCCCTCAACTTCTCATGATAAGATTATTTAATTAAAAAGAATTGTAACATGAACAATTAAGAATATCAATAATACATAGAATATTTTGTTATTAATCATGCATGTCATTATGTTTTTAGGGAAATTATAGTTTAGTTATTTATCTTTACACCCTAGTGATACTTTTGCTATAGTCTTTACTTATGTAGACCTTGGTGAAAAAACACTTTTTATCGCCTCTATTATTCCAAACACAAGAAAGATGCCAAAAAAGATAGTAAGTAAATTGAAATTTGGTGTTTCATAAAAAGTAAACCACTCTTTGAAAATTGAAGATTCCGTAATTCTTCCAATAAACGTTCCGCCAATATCTCTATAATTAGGTATCCATCCTGTTGCTTCACACGTAATAAAGATTATCTGTGACAATAAAAATACACCAATAGAAGACACCCAAGTTTTTTTCAAAAATGGAATTGGATTTTTTTGTTTATTAGCCAAGTTATATCCCCCCTCTAATTGTTATACGTAAAATTCAGGAATAAATTTCAAAATTAAACATATATTCTCTTTTTTAGATAATCCTATCAATTATATTTGTCGATGAACGGCTTAATCATGTATTTGTAACTATTGATACTTGCTTGAGTCGTATTGTTGAATTTTCTGTCTGCAATAAAATCATCATAAGCAAACTTTAACAGCATAAAAAAATACACCTCTCCTCATCTAAATTAATAGACAATAAGAAGTGTATTATTAATAACAAATAAACTTTAATCTACCCAACATCTTATCATGTACTTCAAACCCTTGGTACGACTGGGTTTCTAAAACAATCCCTCAATTTCTCATGATGAGATTATTTAATTAAAAAGAATTGTAACATGAACAATTAAGAATATCAATAATACATAGAATATTTTGTTATTAACCATGCATGTCATTATGTAATTTGTTTAACACTAATCTTGAATGTTTACATTCATTATTTGATGGTAAACATGCTGTACTTATGTTAACATATACCTTTAGTAACAGAGAGGAACGTGAATACTTTGATTAAAATTGAATTTCCAAAACCAGATTTAGTAATTCGCCAACGCGAACAAGATTTAAAGCCAGGTGATGTACCAATCACACCGTACCATGGTTTTATTGATTTCCATAAAATCACACGTGAAAACGGTGGTATTTTCTTATTCTACAATGAAGAGAACGAACTATTATTTGTCGGTAAAGCACGTAAAATTCGTCAACGTATTAAAAAGCATTTCGAGGACAATGTGTCACCGATGAAAAATCACCGTAATGAAATTTTCAAAATTGAAGTGTATGAAGTGGAAGATCCAATGGAACGTGAAATTTACGAAACATACGCGATCAATTCATTCCGCGCTAAATACAATGTTGATAAAGTATTTTATTAATATTTAACGAAAAAAAGAATCTGCTCGCCTTCTGTAATGTACATGACGGCTTGCAGATTCTTTTTCAATACTTTCATTCTAAGAAAAATGCTTTACGTTCTTTAGTAATCCATTCCTCAAGCTCCGTATCATCGCGCTTTAAAAGGCGATTAATAAGCACGTCATGCCATATATAATCCTCTAATAAATATATATGAACAGGATCATTGGTAATAAAAGCCGTTTCCTGATTTGACGGAGAGTGACCATAAATCATTTGCTTGCCATCTACCGATAAAATAAACCAATGAGGTGTAGACGCATTCCTCGTATAGCGAGTGATACGGTGTTGGTCAATAGAAGCTAAATGGTCCTCCACATACAAGGTAATTCCATGAACAGGGATATGTTTCGCTATCTCATGTATATCTTCCCGCAATTCTTCATACATATCTTCCCACATTGATAATATGACTTTTTTCTCCGCCTTTTTTAATAAAGACTGACAATAATTAACGATTGCCTCTTTGCCTTTTAATGTGACAACCTTATGCTCCGCTTCCTGCTCTTTTACCTCTAATTTTTCTAATTGATCACTAATCGATGTGAAATTTGACTGCCAACGTTGTTGAATTTGTTGTAAAAACACAGCGACAGGAATGGAAGAGTATGTCGTTTGATCTGCCGTTTCTTCTTTCAATACTAACCCTTTTTCAACAAGTACATCAAGTATGTCGTATATTCTTGCACGAGGGATACCGGAGTTTTTACTTACTTGATAGGCACTAACATGACTATTTTGGACAAGTGCAGTATAGGCCTTTGCTTCATATTCTGTGAATCCCAATTCTTTTAATTGGGCGATTAATAATTCCATCGAATCCCTCCATTACCTCTATTATAAGATAAGCCTATGAAGATAAGCCAACGAAAAAATTAGTCTTTACAGCCTCGCGAAATTTAGTTACTATTTCAGTAGTAACTATTGAGAGGTGCACACATGCTATTTGAATTAGATGTAAATGTAGTCATATTATTAATATCTTTTGGATTTTTAGCCGCCTTTGTGGATGCGGTCGTTGGAGGTGGAGGCTTAATTGCTTTACCTGCCCTTATGTTTGCTGGTTTAAATCCAGCAGCAGCCGTAGCAACCAATAAACTTGCCGGCACTATGGGTTCTTTGACATCAACCATTTCTTTTTATCGTTCTGGTCAGCTAGAAATTCGGTCAGTTATCAAATACTTTCCCCTAGCCTTTATAGGATCACTTTTTGGGGCTTGGACTGTCCATTTAATCAATCCTGAATTACTAAAACCACTCATGCTCATAATGCTTGCTGCTGTTGCAGTCTATACCATCTTTAAAAAAGATTGGGGTTCAGTAGCTGCAGTCAAAAATTTAAAGTTTACACACTTAGTTTTATTCATGCTGTTGTTATTTACAATTGGTTTTTATGATGGGTTTCTTGGTCCAGGAACTGGCTCATTTTTAATTTTTAGCTTTTTATTAGTCGGCTTCGATTTCTTAAAGGCAGCAGGAAATGCCAAATTTTTAAACTTAGCAAGTAATTTTGCGGGTCTTTTAATGTTCGCTTACTTAGGTCAGATTCATTATGTCTATGGTTTACTAATGGGCATAGCTCAAATTGCCGGTGCACTTGTAGGCTCACGTATGGCGATTAAAAAAGGTAGCGGCTTTGTTCGCGTATTATTTATTATCGTAACGATTACTTTGTTAACTAAAAATGCTTATGATTACATAAAAAACGCCGTAGATATCTAGCTCTACGGCGTTTTAGCTTTCTATGGGCATTCCACCCTTCATATCGGAGAGGCTATCCGTCGTTTCAGTTGTTCTATCCGTCACTTTGGAGGTTCTTTCCGTTCGCTTCAAGTTCTTTCCGTCGCTTCAGGGGTTTTATCCGTCACTTCTAAGGTTCCATCCGTCACTTCAATGATTCTTTCCGTCGCTCCGGGTGGTCTTTCCGTCACTTCAAGTTCTTTCCGTCGTTTCAGTGGTTTTATCCGCCACTTCGGAAGTTTCATCCGTCGCTTCAGGGGTCTATCCGCCACTTTGAACTTTCTATCCATCAATCCAGGGATTCTATCCACGATTTTGGACGCTCTATCTACGATTTCGAAGGTTCTATCCACGACTTTGTGATTCTAGCCATTATTTGGAGGATCCTTCCCTCGCTTCGGAGGTTCTTTCCGTCGCTTCAGTGATTCTTTCCGTCGCTCCGGGGGGTCTTTCCGTCACTTCAAGTTCTTTCCGTCGTTTCAGGGGTTTTATCCGTCGCTTCGGGGGGTCTTTCCGTCGTTTCAATGGTTCTTTCCGTCGCTTCTGAGGTCTCATCCGTCGCTTCAATGATTCTTTCCGTCACTTCAAGTTCTTTCCGTCGTTTCAGTGGTTTTATCCGCTACTTCGGAAGTTTCATCCGTCGCTTCAGGGGTCTATCCGCCACTTTGAACTTTCTATCCATCAATCCAGGGATTCTATCCACGATTTTGGACGCTCTATCCACGATTTCGAAGGTTCTATCCACGACTTTGTGATTCTAGCCATTATTTGGAGGATCCTTCCCTCGCTTCAGTGGTTCTTTCCGTCACTTCGGAGGTTCCATCCGTCGCTTCAGTGATTCTTTCCGTCGCTCCGGGGGGGTCTTTCCGTCACTTCAAGTTCTTTCCGTCGTTTCAGTGGTTTTATCCGTCACTTCGGAAGTTTCATCCGTCACTTCAGTGATTCTTTCCGTCGCTCCGGGTGGTCTTTCCGTCACTTCAAGTTCTTTTCGTCATTTCAGTGGTTTTATCCGTCACTCCGGAGGTTCCATCCGTCACTTCAAGTTCTTTCCGTCGTTTCAGGGGTTCTTTCCGTCGCTTCTGAGGTTTCATCCGTCACTTCAATGATTCTTTCTTCAATGATTCTTTCCGTCGCTCCGGGTGGTCTTTCCGTCACTTCAAGTTCTTTCCGTCGTTTCAGTGGTTTTATCCGCCACCTCGGAGGTTCCATCCGTCACTCAGGAGGGTCTTTCCGTCACTTTGAACGTTCTATCCACAATTTTGGACAGTCTATCCATCATTTCGAACATTCTATGCGTTTTGCTTATTTTCTACAGTATAAAACGCCGTAGACATTCACTCTACGGCGTTCTCTAATTTAAATAAACAACTTTTCATCTTTAAATTTATGACTTGTTAATAAACTAACAATAACAAATATCAATAATGAAGCGACTATTGGAATTGTCACAGTATGCATGCCAAAGACAGAAGGATAAAAACGATCAATGATAATATAAAGGATCATACCCGAAATCATTGACGCAATCGCACCATACTTATTGGCCTTTTTCCAATATAGTCCTAGTACGACGGTCCAAATAAAGACTGCCTCAAGTCCGCCAAAAGCAAATAAATTAAGCCAAACTAATAAATCTGGTGGATTAAGTGCAAAAACGACGACGGCTAAACCAATCACTGCTGTAACAATAAAACTCGCACGCTTAATTTCCGTATCATTCGCTGTTGGTTTTATATAATTTAAGTAAATATCTTTCACTACTGTAGAGCTTACAAGCATAAGTAGCGCGTTGACTGTAGACATCGTTGCTGCCATGGGTGCTGCTAAAACAATGCCAGCTAAAAATGGCGGCAAAACCTTTAACGTCAGCAGCGGCATTACTTTATCACCAATCTCAATACCTGGTATTACTGGACGTGCTAAAACACCAATTAGATGCATCCCAAACATAATTGTCCCAATGGCAATAGTGCCAATGATAATGGCTAAATGCATGCTTCTTGAATCTTTATAGCTCATAGCACGAACTGCGATTTGTGGAAGCCCCACAACTCCGACACCTATCAAAATCCAAAATGTAGAAACGTATAATGGCGTTAATTCACCTTCTGCTCCAAATGGAGACACAAGATTCGGATTCTCAGCGACAAGTGAGGTCATAATATTATCGATTCCTCCACCAGCGATGATTGTCCCAATTAATAAAATAATCGTTCCAATGACCATAATCGAGCCTTGCACAGTATCCGTCAATGCAACCGCACGGAAGCCCCCAATAATAACATAAACCAATACGGAAATCGCAAAAATAAAGAGTGCAATTGTGTAGTTTAAGCCAGTTAATGATTCAATTAATCGAGCACCACCTACCCATTGTGCCATCATTGCAGAAAATAAAAAGATGATGATGCTAATGGCTGATAGGATGACAATGGCATGACTCTTATAGCGTTCTCGTAAAAAGTCTATTAACGTGATGGCTTGATAACGTCTTGCGATAATAGCAAATTTCTTCCCTAAAATCATTAAAACAAAATAACCTGCAGGAAGCTGCGCCATCGCCAGTAATACCCAGCCAAGCCCTTTCGTGTAAGCAACGCCTGGACCACCAATAAAGCTACTTGCACTACCGTACGTAGCAATCATTGTCATCGCAAGGATGAAGCCGCCCATTTCACGACCACCAAGGAAGTATTCCTGTAAAAATGAATCGGAAGAGCGTATATGCTTATTTGACCATATCCCAATACCAAAGATGATTACTAAAAATAATAACAGTGGAAAAATAACTTGCCAGTGCATTATTGATCCACCTCCTCATCGTCAAATGGTACCTCTTTGAAAAAGAGTTTCATGACGACCCAGATTAAAATAATCATAAAGCATGTCCCTGCAATACAGCTATAGAAAAACCATGCAGGGAAACCGAATACATACGTATAGCTTGTTGGATCACCAGAGCCTAGTCCATAGGCAAAGCCAAACCAAATCGCAAAGTTGACGATAACAAGCCCGATACCGATAAGCGCCTCTCGATGCGCAATTTTAAAGCGTTGATCTTTCAAAATATAGTCCCCCTAACCTACTCTATTTTACTGATATGTTCGTATTATGGGAACCTTTGTGTAGAAATAAATTTCTTATATGTGCTCTGCATCTCAGCTTCCTCCTCATTTTATATTCCTTGCATCCAACTTTAACATAAAATCCCATACAACTAAAAAACACTCCTTTTTAGGAGTGTTCGTTTAGTGTATTTGCTGGATTAATTTTTTTCTTTTTAGGTACTTGTTCGTCCCCAAGGTAAACCCGTTAGGACCCAAGCGTTTTTCAACTAATATTGGAATTTCTTTAGTAAGCCTTGCAACTCGTCTGCCTGTTGTGCCATCTCTTTGGCAGAAGAAGCCATATTATCTATGAAAGCTAATTGCTCCTCCGCTGTTAACGTAACGTGGTCGGTGCTTTCAGTTGCCTTGTTTGCAATGCGCGCCATTGCTTCTGTTGAGGCAGTAACTTCTTCAACACTTGCGGACATTTGCTCCGTCACAGCAGAGATGTCATGCAACTGTGTACTAACCCCCTTAATCGACTGCATGATTTTATGGAAGGCTAGCTTTGTATCATCGACAACATCCATACCTGCGGCAGCTTCTTTCGAGTTACTAGAAATAGCCGTAATAACATTGGCCGTGTCATTTTGAATTGAATGAATAAGTGATGCTATTTGGTCAGCAGATTCCTTTGATTGTTCTGCTAATTTACGAACCTCATCCGCAACGACAGCAAAGCCTTTTCCTTGCTCACCCGCACGAGCCGCTTCAATGGCAGCATTCAAGGCAAGCAAATTCGTTTGATCGGCGATGCTTGTAATCACATCAACGATATTGCCAATTTGCTGTGACTGATCACCTAATATTCGCACCTGCGCCTCTACATGGTCGGATGATTCATTAATAATTGTCATTTGATTCAATACACGATTCAAAGAGTCATTTCCTTGAGCAGCCTCATCACTCATTAAATCAGCAGCATCTGAAACCGTTGAAGCGGTTTCAGCAACTTGTTGGATGCCAATCGCCATTTCCTGCATGGCCGTTAAGCTATCACTAGTGCTATGTAATGTTGTTCTTGAACCATCGGCTAAATCTTGAAGTGTTGAAGTTAGCTGTCTCGTCATATCCGCCGTTTGCTGTGATTTAGATGTTAAGCCATCAGACGATACATCAACTTGTTTAGAGGATTGTGCTATTTGTTGCATGACTACCTTTAAGCTTGTCAGCATTTTATTAAACGATTGCGCAAGCTCACCTGCTTCATCTTTGGAATTAATTTGTAGCTGTTTTGTTAAATCTCCCTCTCCATCCGCAATATCTCGAAGTTGAGCATTCATTTCACGAAGCGGCTTCACAAATGCTCTTGTAAAGAGGAAGCTACCTAATATAGCAATGACAGCTCCGATGAACAATACAATGAGAAGCTTGCCGATAAATGCAAAAATAATAGCATTCACTTCATCGATCGTTTCACCGACAAACCACATCCCAATGATGTCTCCATTTGCATCTTTAATAGGTGCATAGAGTGTTAAGTATTTCGTTCCTACTACATCTGCCTCACCAATAAAGGTTTCCCCTTTAGTCATTACATTTTCAACGACTTTTGGATCAGCATCTTTGCCAACTAAACGTTCGCCATTTAGCTTTAGATTAGTAATAAGCCCTTTTGAGCCTTGGAAAATGGTTACACCACCATCGATGCTTTCTCCAACCTCATCAACAAAGGCTTCCTGATCAACTATTTTTGAATCCCCTTTGTAAAGTTCCCCATCTTTAATAGTCCAATCTCCCTTAAATCGTTCTTCTAGAAGCGCATAGCCGACCTTTGAAATATGGCTTACACTCTGCTCAAAATTATTAAGCATAATTTGCTTCACTTGTATATGGGATACAAATCCAATCATAATGCTTAAAAACAGGATAACTCCCACTAATAGCAAATTAAATTTGGTACTAATTTTAAAAGTGCGCAAATAATTTTTCTCTCCTTTCTCATATTTAACAGGAATATTATGTATAAAATGTAATCCATTTTTATTAAACATTATTCTGTAAATAGTTTCAATACATTATCAATAAATTAACAATTTTAATATAAATGAGCTGTTAGTGAGCAGTGGCAATAGGAAAGACAATAATTCTCTAATATTTGTTGAATAACAATTTATTAAAACATGTTTCTGTCGCTCCATCTTTCGCACAGAAAAAATACTCTCCGTTCATAGTTTCGCCTTCCGATAAGCTTTTCTCTACGACGAAAGTTAGGATTATATTTTCCTCATCAACACGCCCGAAGCTTTCGACATTCCCAAAGAGGATCTTGAAATTTATGTTAATATATCTATATATGGTTTTTATATCTAAATACACATAAAAAGATATTATATGGATAAGTTGATTGGAGAGGAGAGAGATTATGAAACTTGTTTTAATATTCGGTCCTCAAGCAGTTGGGAAAATGACTGTTGGACAGGAATTAGCTAAAATAACGGATTTAAAGCTTTTTCATAACCATATGACGATCGATTTAGTTAGTCATTTTTTTAGTTATGGTACGACTGAAGGAAAAAGATTAGTTAATTTGTTTCGTCAGGAAATATTTGAAGAGGTATCGAAAAGTAATTTGTATGGTTTAATTTTTACTTATGTCTGGGCTTTTGATATGCAGGAGGATTGGGATTATGTCGACGACCTTGCAAAGCTTTTTGAATCTAGAGGAGGTACTGTTTATTTTGTAGAACTTGAAGCTGATGTAGTAGAAAGATTGGAACGAAATAAAAGTGGTAATCGACTTGAGCATAAACCTTCGAAAAGAGATATCGAATGGTCTGAAAAAGATTTGAAAAGCTCGATGGAAAAATACAGATTAAATTCCTTAGAGGGCGAATTAAATTATGCAAATTATCTCAAGATCAACAACACAAACTTGAGTGCCAAAGAAGTTGCTTTGAGCATTAAGGAAGCATTTCATTTATAGGATTGAAAAACGCCTGGATCTCCAAGCGTTTTTTTCGGTTCTATAATGGAACTACATACCGCTTACAACTTTATTTTAATCAACTGATAATCCGTTAATAAAACAATATACGATTTCTTCTTCTAACTGACTTAATTTACGATTTAGTTGAGTAGATAGTTCATTAACCAAATTCGAGTGGTTTCTTTGATGTTTTTCTGTTAAGTCACAAATCAACTTCAACAACATGATATACCCCATAAAATCCTCTTTAGATAATGGGGGTTCATGCGAAAGTACATAAATTTCGGCATCGAACATTTCAATGATTTCTAAGAGATGTCTAACATTTTCAATTTTATATTGTGGTTGTTGTGTGTAAATACTTGGATACAAGCAATCCCCTAAGAAAAGTACTTTTTCTTCCTCTACAAAAATAAGTGATGAGTCATAAGAGTGATCTCCACCTACATGTTTGACTATACACCGAATACCACCTAATTCAATCTCATATTTATCTTTAAAAGTAATATTAGGTAAAGTGATGGTAATATTTCTGTCTTCTCCATATTCTTTCTTTATCATGTCGGAGCAAAACTGATTCTCTAGGCCTTTTTCGACACGATTATCTAAAGCTTCATCTGACCAATCATAGTTCATCATTTTTTCAAGATGCATTTTTGTATTTTCATGTGCTATGGTTACTAGATTCATCTGATTTGTTCCAAAGCTATGATCCCAATGCCAATGTGTTAATACTACAGAATGAAAATTATTAATTTGATATTGATCTAGTTCACCAAGAAATAACTTAGCATGTTTATTAGAATTTCCTGCATCTACAATTAATGTTTGGTGATTCCCGCATATGGCGGACAGTATTGGTCGATCTGTTTCAGAATCATGCGGTAAATAATGTATACGATTGGTTAGTTGTTTCAAATTTTTCTCCATTATCTTAACTCCCTTTGTTTTAATTAGTTCCGACAATCCTATTTAATGTATCAAGAACATTTTTTAACTCTGTTAAGCTAACTTTCGAATAATATTTTTCCACAAGAATGGCGTCAATTTTATTTAGAAGCTGATGAAACTCTTGACCTCTATCCCCCAGATAAATAAAGGTCTCTCTACGGTTTATTGAATTCTCTTGACGATAGATCATTTTCATTTCTTCTAACTTTGAAATTACTTGGCTAACCGCACTTTTTGAAATACCAAAATGATTTGCAATATCATTCGCAATTACGGGCTCATTGCGAATGATATAAAACATTATAATTTCTTGTTGAGGGGTTAAGTGAAAGTTCTCTAATTCCTCAACCTCCTTGGTTTCTTGTAAAACTAACAACTTGAACTGCTCAAACTTTTGATTGATTTTGTCTATCATTGTTAAATAATCGTGCACAGATTTATCAGCCCCAATTCATCTTTAGTTAAGTTCAGTTTACTTAACTATTATTCGTTTGTCAATTATTGTATGCGCTTATTAAAGATGGAAATCGTTCTTTTCCCCTAGATATTATTTTTGCATAGCCACTGCTCACTAACAGCTCATTTATATTAAAAATAGTAAAGGTTGTTAGTGAGCAGTGGGAAGACAGTAAATTCACAACGTAGGGTTGATTTCCGTTCCGACTGGGTGCTTTCCTGGGGGCATCGGGGCAACAAATTTTTTTTGCGCGAAAGCAAAGCGGCAGTATATGTTCTTCAAAAGGATTACTATGATTTCTTACTAAAGCTCCCGATACTCTATTTAGTTAGATAAGTTATTTAATCAATTATGCCTCGGCATAATTGCGTCCGGAATCGGCTTTGTGCTTAGGCCTGCAGATGTTTTTTGTGCGAAAGCGCAGTGCTAACGTAGCGGCAGCAAAAGGGTTTTATCTGCGCGAAAGCGAAGCGGCAGCAGCAACAACATGTTGCAGGTCAGTTTGCCGTTATCGCATGGATGCGATGATCTTAGGCTAACATCCTCTAAGAACTCCTTTCCGATTCCGTGACATTCGCCGGAGGCTTTAACTTCTTTCAGCGGGTGCTCGGACACCTGCTGAAAGAAGTTAAATGCTCATCAATCCCTTGAACAGCTAGTTCCAACGCTTTAATTCTTCTTTCTAAAAGCGTTCTTTGGGGACTACCAACCTTTGACTTCATATATATGTTCTCAATTGATGGTAATAAACCAGCGAGAACATTGCGCGCTTCTGCTAAATCTTCCTGGTTATAATGATGAGGGCTTTGATTCCAAACGTTTTCTAACATTGCTAAACCAATGCAAACAGCTTTGAGTCGTTTCTTTACTAAGGTAGTATTTGCGCCTTTCTGGGTCATCTGTGACAGGGCACTTTCGAGTTTTCTAGTGTCGATTGTAAAGATTTTATTGATTCCAATTTTTCTACATTTGATACGTTTTCCATAATAGTACTGCCCTCTCTTCGTTTCTGAAATATATTCTTTAATACTGAAAATCGTTAAAAATCTGATTTCACTCGCAATATTTTATCATAATTACACAGGGGATTTTCAACAATCTGGCCCAATTGAATAGCCTCTTCTATCCGTTTATTTCCAGGGGTATTATTCCTTCCTCAAGGAGACATTTCATTTATTGAACCCCAAAAAACGCCTAGATCTCCAAGCGTTCTTTGTTAATTCGCGGCTTTCGCATACATTTGCAATGCTTTTTTATCAATCTTTCCAACACTTGTTTTTGGCAATTCATCGATGAACATAATCTTTTTGGGAATTTTGTAACGACCTAGATGCTTGCTACAGATTTCTTTGATTTCTTCTAGTACAGTATCTTGCTTATCCTGGCAAACGATAACTGCTGCCACGATTTCTCCCCAATAATCATCCGCCACTCCAATTACCGCAACCTCTTGCACTAGCTGATGGCGTAAAATACATTGCTCTACTTCCTGGGGATAAACATTTTCTCCACCAGAAATAATCATCTCTTTACTGCGACCGACAATATAAAAGTCACCATCTTCATCCATTAGTGCTAAATCGCCGGTTTTTAACCACCCATCTTGAATGATTTTTTCAGTCTCCTGCTGATTATTCCAGTAAAAGCGAAACATATGCTTTCCTCTAACCATTAGCTCTCCAACAACGTTTGCCGCACAGCTTTCTCCTGCACTATTGATAATTTTCGCTTCATTGAATTGCATGCTCTTCCCCACGGCACCTTTTTTTAAATAGGCGGTCTCCCTAGAAATATAAAAATTATTTGGCCCCGCTTCTGTTAAACCATAGCCCTCTTTAAAAAATAATCCCTTCTTAAAAAATGCGTCATATATCGGATACGGGCATGGTGCGCCCCCTGATAAAAAAACTTTCACTGCAGGGAAACTACTGTTCTTAAAGTAATCCGTCGCAATCATCGCTTGGTACATTGTTGGCACAAAAAGCGAAATCGTTGTCTTATACTGATTAATTGCCTGAAGAGCTTTTTCTGCCTCAAACTTATCACCAATTACAACTGTACCGCCAGCCATTAGCAGCGGTATACATAAGGCATTCAAACCTCCTGTATGAAACAACGGCATATAATTTAACGTACAATCACTATCACTCAAGCCCCAACTAATAATTGTATTTATAGCATTCCAATTCACAGAATTAAAGGATAGTACAACACCCTTTGCCTTGCCAGTTGTGCCCCCTGTATAAATCATTAACCACGGATCATTAAGGTCTAGTTCTCGAATGCTGAGAACTGCTTCTTCACTAGTTAAACGAAGAGAATGCATGTTTTCAAAAGACAAAGGGCAATTCATATCTTCATCGTAAAGCAGTAAAGAAGGCGTAGCATCCGTCAAAATATCATGCAATTCCTTTTTACTCATACGCCAATTCAATGGCACGTAGATAAGACCTCTTAATCCGCAGGCGAATAAGACAGCAAAAAGCTGAATATGATTTTTCGCAAATACGGCTACACGACTTCCTCCCTGCAAATTTTGGCGCTCAAAAAAATGACTCCATTTTTTGATTTCCTCTGTTAATTGCTGATAAGTCCACTGTTCTTTAGTTTCTAGGTTCACCAATGCTAAACGTTCAGGTGTTAACGATGCACGTTTTAAAATCCAGGATTGCTCTACAAACATTTTGAAAGCCTCCTTATCACATCATAATTGCTCCATCCACATGAAGCGTGTGACCGTGGACATAGGAAGCCTCATCAGATGCTAAAAATAAATAAGCATTAGCAATATCTCTAGGTGTTCCTAATCTTTGCAGTGGCACGATGGAGCGCATTTGTGCAAGCACATTTTCTGGCATTTTTTTCACCATATCTGTTTCTGTAAAGCCAGGTGCCACCGCATTCACGTTGATACCTTTGCGCCCCAATTCCTTTGCCCATGATTTGGTCATGCCTACAATAGCCGCCTTTGTGGCAGCGTAATTTGTTTGGCCAACATTGCCATAGACACCGCTAACAGAGGATGTATTAATAATTTTGCCCCCACCGGCAGCAATCATATGTGGAATCACCTCTTGTGTGCAATGAAACACGCCAGTCAAATTCACATCAAGCACCTGGTGAAACTGCTCTTCCGTCATTTTTGTTAGCATTGCATCACGTGTAATACCTGCATTATTCACTAAAATATCAACTCGGCCCGTATGCTCTATAACCGTTGCCACTAGCTTCTTGACGCTTTCTCTATCCGCAACGTTTACTTGCACAAATAATGCCTGATCCCCTAATTGCTGGGCAGCTGAAATACCCGACTCTTCATTAAAATCTGCAATGACAACGAATGCACCTTCTTCAATAAATCGTTCAGCAGCAGCATAGCCAATCCCGTTTGCAGCTCCTGTAATAATGGCAACTTTATTGTTTAAACGCATAATTTTTACCTCCAATTTCTAAAAATGCTTCAATTTCAGTTGTAAGCTGTGATAAATCATCAATTAATGGGGAGTGACCGCAGTCTTTTAAGCTGACGAATTGTGCATTTGCACCTAAATCGAGCATTGTTTCGTCATTCATTCCTTCTGTTATGACATAATCATGATCTCCTCTTAACACTAAAACTGGAATGGTGATCTGTTGAACCTCATGAGTGCCTTTTGTGACCTCATGATCAACAGCACTTATATTAAAGATATTTAATGCATGATAAACTTCAGCGAGATTTCTTTGTGTCAGCATATCCTCCACATATGTCTGATAGTGTTCCGGGCTAGGCTGACTATGGGTGTATATAAGTGCGTTCCAGATCGACTGTAAGCCTTGCACATTTTTCAAATCGTAGAAGCCTTGTACTAATTTTGTTTTAGATGTATCGACAAGTACTTCTTCATAGGTAAATGCCCTCTTTAAGGCTGCTTGCTTGCCAGTACCTAAATCCGTGTAAAATGGATAGCCTCTCGTAGATGCCGATGCTAGTAAAATAAGCTGCTGACAATAGCCTGGATATTGAGCGACAAACTGCATACATACAGCTCCGCCCGTAGACCAGCCAATCATGTCAAAGTGTTTTAATTGAATGGCGTCCACAAAAAGCTTCACATCATCGCTAAAATCTTTAATCGCGGAAATTGGTTTATGATAAGATGAACCACCAAAACCTCGTAAATCTATCGCATAAATTGTATATTTTTCATCCAACGCATCGATTAGAACGTCCCAATGTTTGGAGGATGTCATATTGCCATGAATAAGTAATATAGCACGCTCTCCTCCTTGACGTTTACGATAAGCAATCGTTTCTCCATTTGATAGCTCAACGGTTTTTAACATCGCATTTCCCCCTTATCCCCATCGAATCGTAATAGCTCCCCATACATAGCCAATCCCTGCACTAACAAGTGTGACGATGTCTCCATCGTGGATACGGCCTTCATCTAACGCCAGCTGCAATGATAATATTTGGTCAATCTGTCCGATATGACCATACTCTCGTAAGTATATGGATTGCTCCTGCTGTAAGCCTAGTTCAGATAAAATATAGTCATGAGCAGATTTTTTCATGTGAAGCATCGCTAAATAACTAATATCCCCCTCAGTTAATCCACTTTTCGCCAAGGATGTTCGAATTACCTTCAAAAAATTGCTTAAAGATTTTTGCTCTAAGCGCTCCCTCATCCCTATTGGATCGATCACATCGAGCTGGTACAAATTATTTTCTAAATCATCAGGCGTCAAAGGTTTTTTTGTACCACCAACAGGCACGACTACATCCTCTGAGAACGAACCATCCGTCATAATATCTGCCTCTAATAAGTGATTCTTGTCATAGTCTTTTTGTAAAAGGATAGCGCCACCACCAGCTGCTAAATTGTACATAAAGCGTGTGCGAGGATTGCTATAATCGATAAAATCAACATTTCGATAGCCACCAGCTAGGAGGATAGTCTGAATGGAATCATCCGACGCCATTAAGCTTTTCGCTAGTTTTAGCGCCATAATGGTCGTGCCACATCTTAATTGCACATCGAATGCCCAAGCATTTACGGCCCCTAGCTCCTCCTGCATTTTTATAGAGGCAGTCCACAAGGGATACTCCTTATGCTCCTCTCCCATATAAATCACAACATTAATGTCCTTCGGGTCGATATGAGCCTTGCGTATTGCATCCTGTGCTGCCCATATCCCCATTTGAACCGTATGATCGCGCTCACCAGGAATAGGCTTTTCATAGATGCCCATTTTTTGTCGAATAATATCCTCTGGAATATTGGAAATCCTCGCAATCTCTTTAGATGTCATTTTAGTTTGTGGAATATAAATTCCTGTACTTACAATACCTACAGTCATTCAAATCGCTCCTTTTCCTGCGACGGGGCAACCGATGTTTGGCCTTTTTCCTTGTGCTTTAATCGCCATTTCCAAAACATCAGGCGCAGTGATCCAATAATTCCTTTTGGGAAAAAGATAACAGCTAAAATATAAAGAATACCAAAGAAGATAATCCAACGTTCAAATATTGGATAATTACGAGCTAACCCTGAAAGTGCATGCTGTGCATATTCAATAACAGCCGATCCTAGTAATGGTCCAACTAATGTGCCAACACCACCTATAATTGTCATTAATAATGCATCTAGCGTAATGTCCATTGTCATCACACTCGTATTGACAAATCGTAGTGACACAGCATATAAGGAACCTGCTAAGCTTGCAACGGTTCCTGCCACAATTGATGCAATCACTTTATAGTACAAGGTATTATAGCCTAATGATTTTGTTCGTTGTTCATTTTCCCGAACAGCAATTAATATTCGACCAGTTGGTGAGTTAACGAAACGATATAGCACAATAAAAATAACGACTAAGCATGCTAGCACGAAGAAATAAAACGTCATTCGATCTCTAAACATTTCGGGTGCTCTAAACGTAAAACCATCATTTCCATATGTAACAGAACGCCATTTTTCTGCTACTACTAAAAATAGCCCCGAAAATGATAATGTCAGCATCGCAAAGAAATGACTTTTTAATCGAAGTGTCAGTAATCCTACTAAGAAGCTGATGCACCCTGCTAGCACCATGCCGACTAAGATGGATAATAAAAATGTTGAAAGTGTTGGCTCCATTTGTTTCAGCATGACAGCCGTTGTGTAGGCACCTAAACCAAAAAACATCGCATGACCGAACGATACAATACCTGTATAGCCAAGGAGAATGTCATAACTCATCGCTAAAATACCGAAAATAAAAATTTGCGTTAATAAAATGATGAGCGTCCTTGAATCATTAACGAAAGGGAGAAGCACGAAAATAGCTAACACGAGGAAAAAGCATACATGCTGCATTGAAAGCCTCATCTTCATGTTGATCTCTCCTTTCTCATAGTAAATAAACCTTGTGGACGGAAAATTAAAACAATGGCCATTAAAATCATATTGACCGCAAGCGATAGTACTGGCACGTAATAAGCCATAAAGCTACCTGCTAAACCGACTAATATAGCTGCCAATAGTGAGCCCGAAAAACTACCCATTCCTCCGATTACAACAACGATAAAACCTAAGATTGCATACTCCATGCCCATTTCCGCATAGATGACACCTGAATACGGAGCCATCAACATGCCGCTAAGTGCTGCTAATGCCGCACCAACCATAAAGACATATAAAAATACTCGCTTTATATGAATGCCAAGTGCCTGTGCCATTTCTTTATCCTGTACACCCGCCCGAACGATAAGCCCAATCTTCGTTTTCTTAAGCATGTATTGAAAAATAGCGAAAATGATAAAACCTACAACAATAATAAATAATCGATATTTTATAATAATAACGTCTCCAATTTCCCAGCTGCCTGCTAAGTAGCTCGGTGTTTTCACTGCCACACCATTTGGACCAAAAACAACTTTAATCAACTCCTGTAGCACAAGCATCAGCCCTAATGTAATTAAAATTTGCTGAATATGATTGCCATACACAGGTGTGATAATTAATTTTTCAGTAATGAGTCCTAATAAAGCCCCTGTTACGACGGCACCTACAATGCCAATTAGAAAGCTCTCTGTGAACATATACGTAAAGATCCCAGCATAAGCCCCCCAAACGAATAAACCACCATGAGCAAAGTTCAAAACATCCATTAGTCCAAAAATCAACGTCAGACCTGCCGCTAGTAAAAAAATTAACATGCCAGTTGCCAGGCCATTAATGACTAAATTGACGAATAGCTCCAATAAAGTACACCACCTTTATCCGATTCCAAGATATTTTCTTTTTAATTCTTCATGATGGATAAGATCCTGCATGTTACCCGAGTGAACTGTTCTGCCATCATCAATCAATGTATACGTATCACCAATTCGGCTCGCCATCAGAAAGTTCTGCTCAACAAGAATGATGGACGTTTGCTTTTTCATTTCAACGATGGCCTCCATTACTTTCTCTACCACTATGGGCGCCAGTCCTTTAGATGGCTCATCAATCAACATTAACTTACTATCATTGATAAATGCCCTTGCCATGGACAGCATTTGTTTTTGACCACCTGAAAGATGTCCGCCAGACTTCTTCCAAAATTTCTTCAGATCAGGAAACAGCTCCAGCACATAATTTTGTCGCTCGAAAGTAGCCGTATCTTCTTTACGCATGGCCACTTTCATATTTTCCTCAACTGTTAAATCTGCAAAAATCCCTTGGTTTTCAGGTACATAACCTATTCCTAATTTTGCAACTTTATAGGTCGGGCTTTTTTTAATAGAATGTGAGCGAAATTCCACCTCGCCCTTTGAGGCAGGTGTTAACCCCATAATCGTTTTTAAAGTGGTCGTTTTACCCGCTCCATTTCTACCAAGCAGTACACTTACTTGCCCCTCCATGGCCTCAAAATTGACTCCCTGCAAAATATGGTATTGACCGATATATGTTTGGACATCATTCAATTTCAGTAAGGTGTTCATTGTACAGACCTCCTAAATATGCATTTTGTACGGTTTCGTTTTTCATGATGTCCCCTGGTGTTCCATCCGCAAGAAGCTGGCCGTTAAATAGCACCATAATCGAGTCCGACAAATCTAAAATCATATCCATTTTGTGCTCAATGAGCAGAATAGTTTTATCGCCTTGATTTTTAATAGTGCGAATCACCTCTAAAATCGTTGGCACCTCCTCTAAGGACATGCCTGCCGTTGGTTCATCAAGTAAAAGGATTTCCGTATCAAGTGCTAACAGCATAGCAATCTCAAGCTTTCTCTTTTCCCCATGGGACAGCATTGTCGTTAGAGCATCTCTTTTATTGTCAAGCAAGACAAGTGTTAATAGCTCCTCAGCTTTTTCGGTAATCGCCTTATAGCTTTTGTAATGGCGAAATAATTGGTAACGAACTTTCTCCTTGGATTGCACAGCTAAACGGACATTCTCTAAAACTGTCAAGTTCGGGAAAACATTCGTAATTTGAAAAGAACGCCCGAGACCCATTCGTGTTCTTTCAATTGCTGATTTTTTCGCAAGTGACTGTCCTTTAAAATAGACATCCCCGGCAGTCGGCTTTAATTCTCCACTAAGCAAATTAAAGAAGGTTGTTTTTCCAGCTCCATTAGGTCCAATAATTGATTTCAAATGCTTTTCCGGCATATTAAAATTCACCTGGTCGACAGCTGTGTGTCCGCCAAAACGAATAGTTAAGTTTTCTGTTCGTAAAATAGGTTCCATCGTATTCTCCTTTCTAGTACTTCTATCTCTCTTCACCCATTCTCATTTGAAAGTGGGTGAAGAGAGACAGAAAATATCTGTCTCGTAATTTCACTTATTCATGATTGGAGGTGCCGTTTCTTCAGGGCTAAGCTCACGAATTAGCACTGGTACTGGATAATCTACACCATCTTGTTTTTCTAAACGGATCGAATACATCGACTGTAATGCTTGATGATCTTCTTTTCGGAAAGTCATCGTTCCTTTTGGTGTTTCAAATGACATTCCTTCCATAATGCCGATAAGTTTTTCCGCATCTGTATCGCCATTTGATTTTTTCAGCGCATCAACAATAGAGATGGCTGCAGACATGCCTCCTGGCGTAAATAAATCCGGAACTTCATTGAAGCGTTTTTGATGTTCCTCCACTAACCATTTATTGACATCATTTTGTGGTAACGTATGATAATAAACAGAGAACCCTTCCATACCAATTAATGGATTCATAAGTTTTAATGCAATAATATCTGGTGCACCCGTTGAAATTTTAATGCCCTTTTCTTGAATTTTTAAATCTGCAATTTGATTCCACGGCGAGTTTGCTCCAGCCCATACGACAAATAAATAATCTGGTTTTGCAGCAATTACTTTTTGCAAATTAGACGTAAAATCAGTTGCTGCTGGATCTGCATATTCCTCTAAAACAATTTCTGCGCCTAGCTTTTCTGCAGCTGTCTTAAATGCCTTTACCCCGTCCCAGCCAAAAGAATAATCCGGTGCAAACGTTGCGATTTTAACACCTTTTCCCGCAATCGCCGCCGCTGCAGCATAAGCATCCTGAGAAGAATTTCGACCTGTACGGAAAATATATTTATTAAATTCTGAGCCCGTAATGCTATCCGCTACTGCAGGCTCCACCACCATAATTTTTTGATATTCTTCCGCAAGTGGTAGTACAGCGAGCGTATCACCTGAGCTAGAGGAACCAACTAAAAAATCAACCTTGTCATCTTCTAATAGCTTTGTCGCTTTTTGTACTGCAACCTCAGGCTTTGTTTCTGTATCTTCATAGACAATTTCTATTTTCTTACCGTTAACCTCCATCGTACCGCCTGTAGCATAATCAATTCCTAATTCAAATCCATGCTGTGTTTGTTTCCCATACGACTCAAGGGCACCCGTCAATGACGCAAGCATACCGATTTTAATAGTGCCCCCTTCCTCAGCTGTACCTTTTGTATCATCCTCCGAAGCCTTACCCCCACTTGAACTATCCTTCGACCCCTCTGAATTACATGCCACCATTAACATTGTCAGCATCAATAAAAGCATAATTAACCAATGCTTCTTCATCCCAAAACCCCTTTCATCATGAACTAAAATAGAAAGCGTTTTCGTTGCTATGTAAACACTATATAAAACATCAGTTACAAATTAGTTACAAGATAGTTGGGTCAGTTTATTGAGCCAACTATCTCTGCAGCGAAGTGCAACGACAGCGACAAAAATCTTTAAATGAGCTCCCTTTTTAGGTGGGTGAAAGTTTTTTTCCGGGGATGAGAGATTTATCGGAATAAATTCGTGTTTTATCGGAACAATTTCAGGTTTTATCGGAATGTTTCATCGATTTATCGGAACATTTTAGAAAATACAGTGTAAGCTGCCACTTTTTCTGCAACAACAGCAAAACAGTTTTATTATATAAAATTCATATTAATTCATTAGTAATAATATATTATCCATATTGAAATCTGGTTTTTATAATGAAGATAGCACTTTTAAAGGGAGGGTCTAGAATGGAGTTTAGTAAACTTGGCAATAGCGGATTGACAATAAGCAAGATAGCATACGGAAACTGGATAAATCATGGGGGTAAAGTAGATGAGGATACTGCAAAAGAGTGTGTTAAAGCAGCACTAGATGTCGGTATAACTACATTCGATACTGCTGATGTTTATTCAGAAACTAAAGCTGAAGAAATACTCGGCAGGTCTTTACAAGGTATTCGCCGGGAGAGCATTGAACTATGTACAAAGGTGTGCCATCCGACTGGGAATGGGCAAAACGATAAAGGTTTATCACGAAAACATATTCTAGAAAATTGTCATGCATCTTTGCGTCGGTTACAAACAGACTATATAGATGTCTATTATGCACACAGGTATGACCCAACTACTCCACTTGAAGAAACGATGTTAGCTTTCGCAGATCTTGTAAGACAAGGTAAAGTGCTTTATATTGGTGTAAGTGAGTGGACAGCAGAACAAATCACCCGTGGTGCAGCACTTTCACGGGAATTGAAAATTCCGTTCATCGCAAGCCAACCCCAGTATTCAATGTTGTGGAGAGTTATCGAAAGCGATATTATACCAACCTGTCAACGTGAGGGACTTGGGCAAGTAGTATGGTCGCCTTTAGCACAAGGTGTTCTCACTGGAAAATATCTACCCCAAAAACCGGTACCAGCCCAATCACGTGCTAATTCTCCGGCTGGCAAACCATTCTTTAATAAACTTGCACAACGTTGGATGAACGACAATGTGCTCACTGCTATTCAGAAGCTTAAACCCATCGCACAAGAGATTGATCTTACCCTCGCTCAACTCGCAGTAGCTTGGGTACTACAAAACCAGAACGTTTCCTCAGCAATTATCGGTGCCTCGAGCCCAGAACAGGTAAGAGAGAATGCGCTCGCTTCAGGTATCAAACTAGACATTGAAATTATGAATCAGATTGACAAAGTATTAGAAGGTTTCGTTGAGTACGACCCGAGTAAAACAGGTTAATAATATTTTATTACCCATCCCCTTTAGGATGGGGTTTTATTTTTGGTGATCAAATTTTAAAATCGAATACATCTCTCTAACAACTGTTAAGAAATGATTAACTACTGCAGATTTTTCATCTTCTCTCCAACTAACATATAAATTTACTTTTGGTGTCGTCTCTTGGATTTTTTTATAGATAACCCCAGGATGTTTATAGCTTTCCACCGACGATGGAACGACAGAAACTCCCATTCCGGTTGCCACTAAATTAACAATCGTTTGCATTTGAATAGCTTCTTGGACAACATTTAAACTTACACCATGATCCCAAAAGTAGCTAATAATTAAATCATAAAAATTGGGACCCATATGACGCGGAAACAAAATAAATGGTTCATCAATTAACAATCGGAGTGGTATATCGGGCAATAAGGCGAAAGGATGATCTTGTTGTAAAACCAATTTTAAAGATTCTTCCGAACAAACTTCAGAAGAGAGAATTCCGTTGTTTTGTTTAGAACGAATAAATCCAATATGAATTTGTTTCTCATAAAGCGCTTTTAATTGCTGCTCCGTTGTCATTTCACGTAAAATAAGATGGATTTTAGGAAAGCGTTCTCGAAATTTATTAAGAACTTCTATAACAATTTCTGTGGAATCGACAAAACCAATAATTAAGCTCCCTATTTTCCCTTCAGCTGCGAGTTGTGTTTCTTTTATGGTTCTTTCTAACTGAAGCAGTGTTTGTTGAGATCCTTCTAAAAATATCTTCCCAGCATCCGTAAGTTCAACCGTTCTTTTCGTTCGATTAAAAAGTTGAACTCCCAATTCTACTTCTAATTTACGAATTTCTTGGCTTAAAGGAGGTTGCGCCATCCTCAGACGTTCTGCTGCACGACTAAAATTCAATTCTTCTGCCACCATTATGAAATATCGCATTTTCCTAATATCTATTTGCAACTATCCCTTCTACTAAATTCGATTCAGGACTTCTTTTAATATTGAACTCATTGGTGTCTTGTGAATTCTTCAATCGATCAATGGATTTCATTTTGTCTTTTTAAAAATGTATTTCAATCGTTAATTTCCACTGCCCGCTCCAACCATTCACTCATAAGATTCGTAAACAAATTTGCTTGTTCAATTTGCAAGTTATGCCCAGCCTTATCTAAAATGGTGAAGGCTGCTCTTGGGAATTTATCTAAAATAGCAAAAGCGTCCTTATAGCCAACCATGGAATCCTGTTTACCTAGCAAAAATAAGCAAGGTTTAGCAAATGAAATCTCATCTACAGGAAAAGAAAAACTATAGTTTTTTTGGATTTTTTCTAAAAATGCCACATCTGCTTTTTCTATACCTGCAAACACTTCATTTGTGTAACGCTGACAATTATATTCATCTAAAACAACTAGATGCGAGCTAAAATCTTCTAGCTCCTGTTTCGTTAGTGTCGATAAAAAGTCTTTATCCGCCGAGACAACACTTTGTTCTGGCACAGTTCGACTTTGTTTATCTGGAATAATCAACGGACAAATAAACGCAGCCCCTAAAATTTGTTCATGATACTCTCTCATAATTCCACGGACTAAATATCCACCATAAGATTCTCCTACTAATAAATAACGTTCATTTGGTATTAATGAGTGAATTAGTTCTATAACAGCCTCGAGCATTTCATCTGAGTTATTGATCTTTTCGTAGTCTGTCGTCTTGCCCATTCCTGGAAGATCAATATAAATTCGTTTCCAGCCCTCCCTTTCTGCAAAAACAGGCTCCATACATCCCTTCATTAGTTGATGGTCTGGCGAATATCCATGGAGCATAACGATTGGTGTTCCGGTCCCAATTATTTCATAGTAAATATTCGCCTTACTTACCTTACAAAATGACATAGTAGTTCCTCCAAATATTATAAAAATTATTGATTAAAATACATAAATGTTCATCAAAAGTTGTTATGGCTTTTTCTTGTAGGTGCCGGTTGATTGGAGTGGAGACTGGGTGACTCCTTCGAGATTAGCGTCATTGATGATACCCTACTGCGAACCCGGGTCATCGGACGCTCCCAGCCAGTGGGAACGGAAATCAACCCCATGTTACGATAATATCCCCAAAATAACCAACTATCCAATATATACTAGCCCATTATTAAATCATAAACAACCATCGTCGATTCCATCGGTGTTGTATTTAGTTCACTTTTTAATTGCTGCACACATTTTTCATACCATTTTAATGCAAGTGAACGATTTTGTAGTTGATAGTAACTATACATCAACAACCGATAGCCTTCTTCCCATAAAGGATCCTCACGAATTATTCTTTCTGCATAAAAAATAGCTTGCTTATAATTTTGTTGCCGCGTCGCATTTTGTGCTAATTTTTCCAGTACTTCAATATACATTGAATCTAGCTTTTCTCGATCCTGTATGAGCCAATCTAACTGCTTTTTTTCAGCATAAAGTACATCCGTATAGCTCGTTTCAGCAAGCTGCAGCCATTCGTTTGACAATTGTGGATCGAACTCCTCCATCCCTAATTCATAAAAATAGAGAAAGCGTTCGGCATCGATTTGTAGAAATTGAATTTGCTGCAATTGGTACATATTATTTTTACGCTGAATGAAAAAGCTTTCCTGACGCGCGTTTCTACTTGGCTCAAGCACTTTTAATAACGTATTCAATACAACTTTAAAATCTCGATCTAGCGATTCAACATTTCGCTCTGGCCATAATGCCTGTGCAATCTCTTCCTTTGGCGTAAATCGGTTGCGATGACAATATAAATAGACGAAGAGCTCCTTCGATTTATCACGTTGCCATTCTTTATCCTCAAGCTTTCGATGCTTTCTTATTAAATGTAGACTGCCTAAAAAGTTCATCTGTATTTCCTCATGCGGATAAACAATATTATCCTCTACTTGAAAAAAGCTACGCATCGCTAAAATAGCAGCATTTTCCCCATCACACTTTCTACTAAATTGTAAAAGCTCATAAAAAATCATCCTATTCGGTGGACCGAGGATGGTTTTCCTTTGTAAAAAGTAGTCATAACCATTTGTAATACATAGCTGTGCAAACTGCTGAAAATAATGATTGAATTGTTGAGGATTATTTTCTTTAAAGGCAATGACAGATTGAAAGAAAAGTACATGCATCTCTCCATTGTGATCGCCACAGTCCTGGAATAATCGCTGTGCCTTCATTAATAATTGCCTCGCCCGTTCAAATTCCTGTTGAGAAATAATAATTTTAACCTCAGCGGTTAATATAAGAGCGGTCATCCATGCATCTTGTACTTGCTCCGTTTCCCGTAATCCGAGCGCTACATATTTTTTAGCAGAGATAATATCTCCTTGCGCATGTTTGACAATTGCAAGTCCCATGTACGGCTCGGCCTTTACGCGAGAAATATTAATGGTATTCAACAATGTAAGGGCTTTTTCATAAGCATTGCAGGCTCCTTGATAATCAGGAAAATCTATTAATAGTAATGCATGTGCTTTGCGAATATAGCCAACAGCCTCAATAAAAACCGATTTTTCACGTAATCCCCTACGAATCCCATGCTGAGCGGCATACCAAGCATCCTTCCCTAGCCCTAATAACGCATAGACAAATGATGCCAATAGCTCACTCTCTCTATGTGTCGCGACAAGCTGTGGTGGTAATTCCAATCTCTGCGTCAGCAATTCCTTTGCTTCTAGTAGCTGCCCTGTTCTTAACAATATGCGAACATCAACATTTGCTCTTTGTAGCACATCCTCTGTCAAAGCAACCTCACCTATAAAAATTTGTGCGCCTTTCGCCTTCCCTAAATTCACCAAATTTTCTGCATACTGACGTTGCAATTCGAGAAGTTCCTCTTCGTTTAACGGCGTATGATCCGCTAACTCTAACGCTCTTTTTAAATGCGGCTCTGCCAATGCCGGCTGGATTGTATCGAGATAAATATGTGCTAAACCTGCTTGGGCTTTCGTCATAAAGAGATAATCATTCTTATTTTTTGCGATGTTTGCACAATGTTCATAGGACTGCTTCGCTCTTTCATAATAAGCACGATAACGGTGGCACTCACCTTCAAAATAATATAATTTGTAATATTCCGATTTTTCATCAGCTGTAAATCGATTTATTTTTTCTAATAGCCACTCAAATTGCCCTGCACGGACTAGACTTTCGGCATGATTTTGTAATAACTCACCACTAAAATCCTGATCATTCGTTTTAAATGCATGATGAAGAACAGCTTGTATATTTTTCTCTTTTACATAATACAATGCTGCTTGTTTATGTAATGCAATATATTGCGAAGCATTTTGTCGCCATTTTAGCTCTAAAAAACGAATGAACAATGCATGAAAACGATATAAACCATCCGTTGTGATCGGTTGAATAAATAAATGTCGCTGTATAAACAGTTTTAACGCCTCTGCTATTTCCGAACTATAAAATTGTGTGATAAACTCCTCAGAAAATGTGGGAAAAATCGCCAGTTTTAGTATAGCCTCTTGCTCGAATGCTGACATCTTAAGATAAACTTCCTCCGATAAATAGGTGAAAAGATCATTTGTAGAAATATTTAGCCAATGCGCTAACGATTCATTGTTCCATTGCTCAGCTAATAAAGAAATACTAATTGCCCAGCCCTCTGTAATTTCTAAAACCTTAGATATTTCTTCATCTGTTAAATGCACTGCTACATAATCCTCGAAAAAAACAGCGATTTCCTCTGAAGAAAATGCTAATTCTCCTTCTGCAATAACGAGTAATTTCTTTTGTAGCTTTAATCTTCTCGTAATATCCCAATTCGGCAACGTTCTAGAGGCGATAATAAAATGAACATTCGGTGGTGAAAACTCAATTATTTTTTCCATCACATAATTAATATGAAATTCATGATCAACAAGATGGTAGTCGTCAATAACAATTAGAATCGGCCCTTCGATTTCACATAAACTGTTGACAAACAGCTTAAACCAACGATTTAGTTCCTCTATTTTCGGAAAACGGGATAATTGATTCCATGCATCAAATTCTTGACCGAAGCTCGGAACAATACGTGTGATACTATAAAATAAATGTCTTAAAAACGGCAATATATTATCATCTTCCTCCGACACACTATACCAGGAAAATTTGCTTGATTGTGCATGTAGAAATTGTGTAAGGATTGTTGTTTTGCCATACCCTGCTCCACTATGAATAAGTGTACAAGTATGGTCTAGGCTTTTTTTTAATGTTCTCATTAATAAAGCTCTACTAATACAATGATTGGAAGGACTCGGTGGAATACACTTAGATTGAATAATAATGTCTGTAGTCATATGTGATAACCTCCCCATTCAACTGGTTATGTAAGGTTAAAAGTCTTCAAAGCTTAAAATCTTTTAAATTATAGGCCAATCACCATACGTAGAGTTGTTCCATTCAAAAATTACTTATCATATTTCTTAAACTCAGGAGTTTCCATGAGTCTTTGGAAAAAGATATCTTTAGCTTCCCTATAGGCATCCATCGATTTGGCTTCGTATTCTTTCTTCAATTTATCATATGCATCTCGATATTTATTATTTGCCAATAAAACTTCTCTAAATTTCCAAAAGAAATCAAACTCAGAATCAATTACAGTTAATTGAACTCCTAAAGGAGGATTAGTTGTATCATCTTTAAATGCCCTAAATGTATCTGTTTTGACACTTTCATCATTTCTTTCATATAAATTAGATAGAAGCTCTACTGCTTTCGAAAATTGTTCAGCACTAACACGTACTTGGATGTCTAAATCACCCTTAGTAATGCTATTAGGAATTGCTGAACTACCGACATGCTGGATATCAGCCTTCGGTATTATATCTGTAATTTTATTTTTGTGTATCAAAAAAGTTTTCTCAGCATTTTCATGAAATAGTTCACTTTTGAAAAAATTTACTTTTTCCATATAAAACTCCCCCAATTACAAAGTAGCAACGTTAGATTGGTACAACTACTTTAGTAGATATTCCTAAATTAATTCTATAGTAAGTGTAGCAATTCCAATTGGTACTTTATCCTTTATTTTACCATCATAGCCCACTTTTACCTTATCGCCAATATGAAATATTTCATCTAGATTATTCGCAAGCGCTTAGACCATTTATCTCCTCAATGTTAAAAGAATCCATTTTGAAAAATGATCAAAATGGATTCTGAACCAGAAAATTTATGTTTTGTTTTTATAAAAAGGTAATCCTTCTCTACCTAAGTATTTTTATCAATATCGAAAAATAGTTTCATCCTATTCCAATAATCTTTTCCAATAATCTGCAATATGAATAAAGGTTTTTTCTGATTTATCTTGGATAAAGCCCTTAGCAGCTTCATCGTCTTTGTCATATGGAGAGATTCCTTTTGTCGCAAACTTCAAATATTGCTTTTGTATTTGAGACATCAAGGCATCAACCTCTGGTTTATTTTTGAGAGTGTTAAATTTTTCTTTATAGCTCTCTATCATTTCAGTAATTTCTGCTACTGTATAATTTATTTTACCTAGTTTATTAGTAATGGATAGATCTCTCTTACAGATTTTCCGAACGAGAAAGCCTATGCAGGGTGTAGCCCGTTTTTAGCCATGGGGTGAAAGTGAGGTCAGACAAGAGGTAACTATTGCTACCTTAATTGTCTGAAAAGGTGTTATACTTCATCTATAGGCTAGTAAAAGTCTATAAAACACGCTCGTTCATTGAAAATTGGATATTGTATAAGGTTCGATAGCCTAATTCATGCTATCGGTAAAACAATATGTGTCGTCACGAAAAAGACGCTAAAACACATCGGACGAAACCAACTATACGCTATGGTAACAGTAGTGTAGCCCTATCTGCTATATGCACTGGATAGGGAGGGGTAATGGGATACCCCAATCTTGAGAACTGTTCAAAACAGAAATGGACTGCGAACGCATAGTTACTCAGGAATCCCACTGACATTAGTCAGCTTGTCCCTTTAGGGGTGGGAGTCTCAAGTTCAGCACTTAAAGATGAAGTATCCATACCTCGCATCTCAAATACTTTCGCACGTCCTCTATAAAACTTTTCTTCTTGAGAAGCATGATTTATCACACGGCTTTCATTATGTTTAACATATTGATCGATTAAGTCATCGAAGCCCTGTTTCATATCACCTGTTAAATACTTTTCACTAAAAAATTTTAAAGCAGCTGTTGAAGCAGCAAGTTCCAACTGTGCTTCTGTAGAACTTAATTCTTGTGTAATTGGCGTCCGTCCTACTTTAATATCCCTTCCTTTCATCTGGGATATATCCAAATTATCTAGACCGTCCGTTATGTCTACCAGCATATTTTCTATGTCGTCAATTGTGTGTGATTCTTTGCCCGTAAAAAAGCCCGTGTCACTCAAATATTGACTAAAAATAAGCCACTGATCCTGTGGACGATACGAAAAAATATCGGAAGGATCAGGATTTACCGATCGCATGTCCATCTTTGCGATTTCTTTCTCTGTCATAGCTTTTAAATACTTTACTTCATCAGATAGAGTGAGTGTATATGCTTTACCATCACGTTCAACTTCAATTTCATTTTTTCCGCCAAGTGGTTGCCCCTTTACAAGGTTAGGATTGCTAAGCGCCTCTTGTCTATGGTACTCCCTAACTGCAGCTTCATACAGAAGAATAATTTGCACTTCATTCACCTCATCGTTTATTCCAATTTAGTTAAGAAAGCTTTCGTTGGTAATACATTTATACCAGCACCGTAATATATTTAATTTCAGCCTATATTAATAGAAATTAAATACGAACCACATAGTATATCGGGTCAAAATAGTTTTATTTAACCATAAATTATAATTTATTACCAAATAACAATAATTTGTCTTATTTAAACAAAAACTCAAGTATCGCAACTGTTGCTAAGAAAAATCATGAGAGGAGTTTTCGCTTTGTAGTCCAAGTTCCCTTTACCACCCGGTGTAGAATCGAATGTACTTCCTGTCATGATTGGACCTCAAGTAATTTGTTGTCCGATATATTGTGGGTCAACTTTGTATTGTTTACACCATGGCTACGCTATACATATTGACGTGCTTGGGATTAGACTTGCTAAAAAAATCCCGATTATCAAATAATATGATAATCGGGATTTTGAATAAGTATATTATAAAAGTTCTTTACGTAATTCAGCAGCTGATTTTGGGGATAACAGACCGAATGGGATATCGAATACTGTTTTTGCACCTTTGTCTCCTGCTTGATTTAAGCGATGAGCTGCACGTGCAAAAGCTACTAGAACACTAGAAGTGAAGTTTGGATTACTTTCAAGCTTTAATGAGAATTCAAGAATTTGTTTTTCGTTAGCGCCGCTTTCACCACTACGAATTACGAATCCACCGTGAGGCATGCCAGTGTGGTTTGCTTTAAATTCCTCTTCAGAAATAAAGTTTACTGTAGTATCATACTCATCAAAATAGTTCGGCATCGTCACAATTTCTTGCTCAACTTTTGTAGCATCTGTACCTTCCTCAAGAACAACCCAGCATTCACGTGCATGTTTTTCACGCGTTGTCAGCTCAGGATTTTCACCGTTACGAACACGGTCTACAGCCTCTTTAATTGGTAATGTGTATTGTACTGCATTTTTAACACCTTCGATGCGACGGATAGCATCTGAGTGTCCTTGACTTAAACCGTCTCCCCAGAAAGTATAAGTTGTGCCCACTGGTAGAACTGCCTCCCCAAGTATACGATTTAATGAGAACAAACCTGGATCCCAGCCAACTGAAATGACTGATACTTTTCCAGATTTTTGAGCTGCTGCATCGACTGCCTCGAAAAACTCAGGAATTTTCGCATGCGTATCAAAGCTATCAATTGTATTAAACCATTGTGCAAAGTGTGGTCCTTGCTCAGGTAAATCTGTTGCTGAGCCACCACATAAAATCATTACATCAATGTCATTTTGAAATTTTTCAGCATCATCTACTAAATATACACTTGCATTACTTGCAATTTTTACAGTTGAAGGATCGCGACGTGTGAATACCGCTACTAATTCCATATCTGGATTTTGCGAGATAGCATACTCTACTCCGCGCCCTAAATTTCCATAACCTACAATACCTACTCGAATTGCACTCATTAAAAATTCCTCCTCACGATTACGTGACTCTGTGAAACCTTTCACGTTAAATCTAATTACAATAATACGTTTTGTCAGGAAAATTCACAATAGTTTGAGTACGTGTTTTTCTCTTGGAATTATACAAGTTTTCTATGATTTCTATTCGTTAATGGCATGAATACGGTTACATTTTACTAATGCAACTTCTTTCAGAGTATGTACAAACGTCCTCTTAAAGAAGTTATAGCCTCCAGACGCAATTATGCCAAGACATAATTGACTGACAAAACTTTAAGTTTTCGTTAAAGCATTGTAAATGAAGACTATTCCGACCGCATATCTTGTACAATAACACTAACGACAAAGGGGGCATGTTGAATGAAAAGTAATTGTTATTCACCAAGCACAACATTGGAACAAGGAGAATTACTTGCTTGTCCATTCCAAAATGCACAAAAATCTGCTAAAGCTCACATGGAAGCTAAGGCAAAGCGCAAAAGATTTTCACCTAACAAACACCAATGTATAAGGGTTATACCTTTTGGCGTTATAGACGAAACCCTAAATATCTCCGTACAAAACCAACGAGTCGATGAGATTAACTTCTACCATAGCGGCAAGGAGATTGCACGCTGGTTGATTAAAAAAAGTGAATACAATAAGCTGTAGTATCCCTCACTGTATCTCCTGTGCCAATTCGGAAAGTCGCTTTTCATTCACAATGTGATAGCCATTCTTTCTCTTTTCTAAAATTTTTTCTTCACAGAATTGCGCCAGTACATATAATAAATGCCGATAGGAAACCCCTAAATATTCACAGATTTCCGTATGCTTTTCTTTATAGATACCTTGATCTGACGATAATTGGATAAAGGCAGCAAGTCGATTTTCAAGTGGATACGCTTGATTTTGTGTATATTTTGACGTCATTTTGGTCGACTTTTCCCCTAAAAACACACAAAGTTTACGTAAAAATAGTACATCCGTGAGTAACTTTTCTTTGCAGGACTGCGTAATCGAAAAACAAATCGTCTCGGTTACTGTCTGAATCCCCTTCGTATATCTCGCCTCATTAAGCAACTCAATTTCACCCATAAAACGCGGTGGCTCTGGGTATTCGATAAGTGAGACCTTGCCGTTTTTATGCGTCATATATATTTTCGCTTTCCCTTCAATCATGTAGTATAGCGTATCCGGAAATGACCCTTCTTGAAAAATCCATTCGCCTTTGTCAAACTTACATACCTCCAGAAATGGATTTATATCAAATGAGAAAAAATCATCAATTGGATATTTATCGAGATAGTATGAACGTTCCTCAGCTGTCAGTATATGCATTTTTTCACTCTCTCCTCTTGAAAAATGTGAGATATCTCACATTATTGTACCGATGAACGTGCTATTATTCAACATAGTTAAATTGGAGGTACGGAAAATTTATGAACAATCAACGATGGCTTTCTCAAAATTTCTTTGCATTTTTCTTTACATGGGGTATTTTCTTACCTTACTGGACTGGTTGGCTTGTAGATGCCAAACATCTTACTGTCTCACAGGCTAGCGTCATAATGGGCTGCGGTCTTTTAGCACGAGCAACTTCAAATCTATTTTTCTTCCCGATGCTTGCAAAATATGTGCACAAAAAACGACTCGTTAGTATTCTAGCAATAGGTGCCCTAATCACAACTTTATTTTACTTACTAAGCACGAGCTTTATCTCGCTTCTTATTGTTACCCTTTTATTTAGCGTTTTCTATCCAGCACTGCTACCTGCCGTTGAAAGTAGTGCGGCAACGCTCGTACAGCATGGAAATGTACACTATGGTAAAAGCCGCTCCTATGGTTCCCTTGGCTTTGTCATTGCAGTATTAATCATTAGTATGCTAACAGGTGCTTTTGGCAATAACATTATCTTTTGGAGTATGGTGGTCGGCCTGATCGGTATGCTGTTGATGCAACAAATGGCTACACCAAAAGAGTTACTCGTTGTACCGACAAAAGAACAACGCGCAAAATCATTGTCGATGAAAACATTATGGACAATTAAAGGCTTCCCTATTGTTTTATTAGTTGTTATTCTGTTGCAAGGCGCACATGCTTCTTATTACAGCTACGGCTATATATATTTAGGTGATTTACATGTTGATCCATTCTACATGGGGATGATTATTAACATCGCCGTAATTTGCGAAATCTTATACTTTATGAAGGCTGATACACTATTTAAAAAATGGCGCTCATCTTCTTTATTACTTTTAGCAGCGAGTGGTTCATCATTACGTTGGCTACTCATTTACCTATTCCCGAATGTATGGGTATTTATCGCTTCTCAAACATTACATGCATTATCATTTGCTCTCGCGCATTTCGCTTTCATCGGCTATTTAACAAAAACATTGCCGAAGGAGCAAATTCCGAATGCACAAGGCCTTTATTCTGCATTAGCAATGGGATTAAGTACAGCGATCCTTACATTTTTAGGTGGCTATTTATACGAGATTTCGCCTGGACTATCATTTGCAGCAATGCTTATTTGTACTGTTCCAGCAATCGGTATACTACTTGCTACTAGAAATAAATTTCAATATTAAAAACAAGCAGGTGGGAAAGAGGCTCTTTCCTACCTGCTTTTCTATACGCTCATCTTGGGTAATAAGAAAATCCAGGATATTTTACAACCGGCCACTTTTCCTTTCTTAACACATTAAGAAGTTCAGGACCAATGTTTAAATTGCTTTGTACTAGCTCAGATGGAGTAAGGGCCATCCATTGATTTAACGAAACATCCTGGAATCTATCACTTTTAAACATTTCAAGGAACCATAATGTCTCCGTACCGGTATTCTCAATGTAGTGACCATTTGCAAATGGCACGTATCCCACATCTCCTGCACGATAATCGAATGTTCTAGCCACACCATTTGCTGTAAACACTGTCATACGCCCTTTTCCTTGGAGGTAATATTGCCATTCATCATTATTTGGGTGCCAATGCAGCTCTCTCATAGCACCAGGCTTAATTTCGACAAGTGCTGCTGCGATATTTTTAGAAATAGGAAAGTTTGTTGAATCCACAATTCTGACACTTCCACCTGGAGTTTTTATAGGGGTCTGGGCAAGCAGGCTATGTTTGAAAGTTTGAGGGACTGTACCATATGGGGATTGTACTTTTTGTGTGTCTAGAGGTCCTGGAACCTTATCTTGAAAAATATAGACCTGTTCTTTCGGGATATGATTAAAAGCGCTTATTGGAACACCAAAATTGGAGGACAGCACATCTTTAGGAGTATGAGCAAACCAATCAGATATTGAAAAAGTACTTAGATCTGAGAAATGCCCATCGTCAAACACCAGCAAAAATTCACAGCCATCCTCAAGACCTTGTATGGAATGCGGAATTCCTGGCGGGAAATACCATAAATCCCCCGGTCCTACATCGGCAATAAAATTACGCCCATTTTGATCGACCGCTGTAATACGTGCATGACCAAGAAGCATATACGACCATTCAGCTTGTTGATGCCAATGCAGCTCACGAACTCCACCAGGTGTCAAACTCATATTGACACCAGCTAATGTAGTGGCAATTGGTAAATCACGAGCAGTAACTTCTCGAGACCAACCGCCATTTTTTAAAACCATATGCGTATCAGAAAAAGAGAATTTTAAATTCGGTACAAGTCCAGCATCTGTTTTCGGAGGGACAAGCATATCAGGATTTTCCAGATCCCTCATAATATCTCTCGGCCCTTTATCCACCCACCCCGCCCCATCTTTCCGAATAGGCTGCGGAACATAAGAATAGCCCTCTGGCATGTTCTCCAATGATTCACCTCTTCATAAAGAAATCATTATATAATATGTATGGATTCTTTACTTTGATTATTCTTTTCCTTTCGGCTTAGTTGCGAGGATAGCAGAAGATGTTGCTGTTAAATAAATTTCTGTAGCTCTTAATTCCTTATGATTTAACCAAAAGTCCCTGACCTTATCAGGTTTCCCTCTCCATTCTTCTGGAAAATGTTCTTCTGGCGTAAAATCGTCCATAACTAACATACCTCCAACAGCTAATGCCTCCAATAGTTGTTCGCCTTCACTTGTTTTAGCAGCAGCTGCATCAGCAAAAATAAATTGAAAAGGACCTTTTGCTATCGCTTCTTTCCAGTCACCTACTAAAAATTCAGCCTGCTGATGACGAAGTGTTTGAGCAGTAGCATCGATTTTTTCCTTTGCATGATCCACTGAGACAAACTGTACGTTTGGTGCAATGGTAGAAAGAATCCATGCACTGCCTACACCATAGCCAGTCCCGACTTCTAGGATTGTCCCATGTGTAATTTGACCAACAAGCACTGACAACAATCTTCCTGCCTCGTCTGAGCAAGAATACTCGAAATCATGTCTATGGGCTAACATTTTACTTGCCTTCACCATTTCCGGAATATATGTATTGGAGCGATATTTTGTTAACATAGTTACATACCACCTATTAGATATTTAATTCTTAATAATCTTCGCTTTTTTTCGTAAAAATCCTTTGTTAAAACATCACATCCCTAAATAGAGGTACGTTTTTATATTCAAAGTAATCGCTACTTATGTATAACGGATTTAACCTGATGCCTACCTAAAATGCTTGTTTAATAATAGCCCTTGTCATTTTAAAATCCCTTTTTAACCATATTTACAGTTGGAATGTTATTAATTGCGTTTACATATATTTACTTCGGGATAGCTTGACCTTATGCATCGCCCCAAACGTCATTAACAGTTTGCTATCCCACCATAATTTTAATTCCCTAGATATATCCAGTAGTATCTGAGGTCCGCAAAACACTTTTTTTGAAATCATCAAATGTCTTTCAAATCTGAGTTGTAGTGTGTGCAAAGGCTGCAGCTTTCCATATTATAATAAAGTTAAAAATGAGGAGTTGTGCCGATGAATGGAGTATCTATTCCTTGCTGTCTTTATTTTCGTCAGTGGCATATTCAATAAATTTAAAAAAGTTAGTAGAACAAATTAATAAAAAATAGATTTTATTTTTTCATTTAATACTCATATTGTTCATTTGGTTGCTGTTGTGTATGATGACACTGCGGCTATTTTCATGATAAAATTTACATATATTACATAAAGAGGTGATAACATGGAAAATAATAAATTAGTTTGTAAGGCTTGTGGTAGTGATTCCTTTGCACAAGGTGAATTAGGCGGATCTATGGCAAATGTAAAACCCATTAAGCTCGATTTGGTCCATTTTTCGAGTTCACCACTAATTTTGACTATTTGTACGAATTGTGGAGAAGTAGCTTCAATGAAAGTTAAGAAAGTTGATAAGTTTAAATAGTCTCTTATAGTTAAACTTTGGATCACTCCCAGCCGAGTGTCTCTATATTAGTTTCTTTACTCATATTGTTCATTAGTTTGCTGTAGCGTGTGAAGACGCTGCGGCTTTTATTTTTTGAATCTACTAATATGTTATAATTTGGTTAAAAAGAAAGCAGGTTTATTATTGTCGTTTTTTCTTGATCTTGTAGTCCACATCGTTTTTATTGTTTGGAATTTAATTGTTTTACCATATAAATTTATTTGGATAGGTCTTGCTATAATTGTCCTTGCTTTATTATTTTTAAAAAGATCTCGATCTAACTAATTCATAAGTTTGGTAGGTATATCCCCACCAAACTTTTTTCGTTTAATACTTATATTGTGCAGTAGTATTGAGTCCCAGTTGCTATAAGAATTATGATTAATAATAAAAAGTAAGGTAAGTTGTTAAAACTCCTTTTTGGGGCGAGTTAACAATGTAGACTTTAATGCTACTAATGCTCTTAAAAGTACTGAACGAATTTTCATAATAAAACCTCCATTTATTAACTTTAAAGGTTATAATTAAGTGTAACAAAATACTAATTTCTAAGGAGAATTATGAATGAAAATTCAAACCAGTAATACAATAAATTATTTGAAAACAGAGGTAAATAAAAATATAAAAAATGAAAGTCTCTTAGATTTATTTGGAATTGAAAATATACATAAAGACAAAGACGAAAACGAGAAAAATATCAAACCTAAATTCGAAACTAGATATGAAGATGGTTATATACGTACATATCTTGTGAAATCGAATGGACAAAAATTAGTTAGATTACTTGTTAGGGAGGTTAAACAAACCCAAGAAAACATGAAAGAGTCCATAGATTTAGAGGATATGTTGATACAAGAGCTTGAAAAGTTATCTAATCCCAAAAAATATGAACAGAATACTTCTATTTTTGAAAAAGAAAAGAATATTTCTAAATATAAAACAGGTATTTGAGGAAGATCAATATAAACAATAATTAGAAGATTATTAATTTACATGAAGGTTTAACATCTCTTAAAGAGCTGTAGCGTCTGCAAACGCTGCTGCTTTTTCTTTTACTCACGTTGTGTAATTTAGATCCCGTAATCATCAATTTGCTCTTTCAAGCATTCTAAGCAGATATTATCCACTTCTCGTCCATCCGAATTGACTTGTGTTAAATCATAAACTCGATTCAAAGCAAATCGTTTTGGTTTTTCGATAATAGGTACTTCCCGATATGTGCTCTCGCAATAATCACAGCATAAAGTTTGATTACTCATATTCTTTTACCTTCTTTCCTCATATTGTGCAGTAATTGAATCAATCCATATTTTCAAACATTACCTAATTATGTTATCCTTATATAAGTTATTAACCTATATATTAGGAGTTGTTATGCAATGAAAACAGACGGTACACATTCTAAAATTGGATATATAATATTTATTTTAGGTATCTTCTTGCTTGTAAGCGGAACAGGCAGATTATCTGGTCCCCTCGAATACAATTCATTTATTCCAAATAAATCTATTGCAATAATATTCATTTTTATTGGGCTTTCCGTTGTATTCAGTTCATTCTTTATAAAACCCCGAAAAGATCAATAATTTTACTGAACACTATTTATCTAGTGTTTAAGTATCTTTTGCGAATTCGCATGCATCAATCAGTTCTAAATGGAAATATTTATAAAAATCCATAGTGAACACCCTCTCTACACATTCTCTTTCGAAAAACCCTCGAACTGTTTACTTCATAATATTTTTGAAACTTTAAATTACTAAAAAACGTAAATAAAAGTAAGAATAAGGAGGTTATTATCTTGTATGAACATAAATTTGTGAAAATTCAATTATCCACATGGACACTAACTCCTGAGGAAGATTATCATAAAGTTGTTTATGATCATGAAAAAGAAGGATGGGAGTTAGTACAAATCTTTGCACCGGGAATAAAAGGTCACGGCACTCCTACTTTTTTTGAATTAATATTTAAACGTAAGAAAGATTAAGAAAAATGAGGTTTCATTACCTCTTCTCTTTCTTTTTATTGCACAATATCTTTCAAATAATCATCATAACTTTTTCTTTAACTTACGAAGAAATTTTACAAAAAGTCCATTACAATAAATTGGTTTTTTCCGAAAAGAGCTTTTAAATGTTTAGCAAACTATCCATTATTCTTGCAGTAATCGGTGCTGTTCTACTGAGTTTCTCTTACATTTATTCAATTAACTTTGAAATTCTTATGATATCTGGATTCGGTTTATTATTTATAAGTTTTTTGTTAAGTCTTGGTGCTGTATAAAAAAAGAACAGGGAAAATACAAGCTTTTTCCTGTTGTAACATTTTTCCTTTGTAGTTTCATCCTTACTTGGTATGCCCCATTCCAAATTGTAAGATTACTTACATGGATTAAAAATTAATCATTTACCTTACATAAAACATTTGTATCTGACGCTTCGCTTTCGCTACATAAAACATTTACTGAAAGAAGTTAAATAATAACCGCACCATAAAAAAGACAAACCAACAATAGGAGGTGGATGACATGCATTATTTCCAAATTTTTTTCCTTACTTTATTTTTAAGCGTCATCAGCTTTTTGGCTTTAGCCGCAGCAGGATTCCTTAATTATATAGATGGTCTAATAATGTCTATTGGGCTAATAATTGTTACTTTACTTTCTATTATTATTAGCTTATTAGTGAGCATTAATAGACAATTGAAAAAGAGAGTGTAAAATATTTTGTATAAATGGATAAAACGACAAAAAAGGAAGACCTTTTCTTGGGAGAATTAAGTCACCATAACCAATCCTAGAAAAGTGGTCTTCCCTAATTAGGATTTAGGCACTTTTAATATTTTATTTCCCTAGTATTTCCACTTCTGTAATTTACCCCACTAGCACAGATAACAGCCTTTCTTAGGATTTCCTAAAACCCCTGTCTAAACATTTCGCTCACTTAACTAATTCTGGAATATATGAATATTTATGATTAAATGGTTACCTTTACTAACCTAGATTTTTTCTAAAAAAAGACTATTATCGGTAAAGTAGTAGCGATTGCTTTTTCTGCAAAAATACTATGGTAAAATATCTCTTTATTCTATAAGCATTAAGAAAGAAGGAAAGATATGGAGAAAGACAAATCAAAAAAGACAAAGAAGGATTTTAGCCCGAAAGACGCTATTTTTGTATTCTCTTCTTTTACATTTGTTTGTGTAGCTATCATTTTCGCTTTAATAGTTTATGATGTATTCACAATACAAGATTTCCTATCATTCAATCAGCCATTCACAATGGTAATGAGCATAATTCTCGCTTCATTCGGTCTACTTTTGTTTGGGGTAATTTTAACATTGTTTATTCCCTCGAAATACATGGACGAAACTAACAAAAGCTATCAAGACTATTCGTTGTTAAGTATCGTTGCCTTTATGTTTATAGGGGCGTTATTTGAAGAAATTTTGTTTAGGGGAATTATTCAAAATTTACTTCTTGTATTTCTAGAACACCCATGGAATGCGATTATAATAACAACTTTATTGTTCATAGGGATGCATATTCAATACTTCAAAAAACCTATAATGTTAATAAATATAACCGTTCCAAGTTTAATTTTCGGATGGATCTATTTTGAAACAAGTAATATTTTAGTGCCTTTTCTTGTGCATTTTTTGATGAATATCGGTATGACACTATTATTCAAATACAATTTAATAAGAGTTAAACATTAGATTAATGAGTCTTGTCGACGCAATAGCTTGATAAATTACTTCCTATTAACAATTGGTTAATGCCAGATCTTTCACTTGAATTATTCTTTTCTCAAAAGGTTACACCCGGAAAGAGCCACCAAGATCCGATACTATTATTGCATTCAATCATAAATCATTTATATTCCTTGTTACTATTTATAGCGAAATCACAAATGTCCCATTACAAATAATAAACAAATCGTTTATAATACTACATGAATGAAAAAACACGATTCGGTTGGTAGTCCGGATGCATTGTAAATATGATGTCAGTAACCTTCCCCTCCTCGGGATGTCCATCATTCGATTTTAATATGAGGAGGGACCTACTATGAAACTAACCATTTTTAATGATGGGCAATTTTATATAGGGCTAATAGAACACATTTCTGAAAACAAATACAAAGCATACAAGTATACTTTCGGGAATGAACCTAAAGATCAAGAAGTCTTTGATTTTGTAAATAATAATATGTTGGATTTTATCAAAAATAATGATAAACATGATGGAATACCTATCCAACAAGTTAAAATGAAGAAAATCAATCCTAAAAGGCTTCAAAGAAAAGTTGCAAAAGAACTAAGAAATCCAAGTATCACCTCTAAGGCCGAAGAAGCTATAAAAGCAGAATTGGCACTTAGAAAAAAAGAAAAATCTGTTACCTGTAAACGACTTAAAGAAGAACGCAAAGAATATATTCGGAATATCAAAGTTCAAAAGTCTAAAAATAAACATAAAGGTAGGTAATATCATTCTTTTTACTGACAACTAATGTTGTCAGTTTTTTTATTAGGGATTAATACACAATTTCATTCGAAATATTTTCATATTGTAATCACAAATAAAATAAATTAATATACCTTTAAAGTTTCCTTAAGGAAAGAATTTTCAACAAAAAGAAAAGGAGGATTAGTCTTGCTGTTTATTCAACTCTTAGTAGCTATATGTATCTTAGGTATTGGTCGTTTTATGTTTTATTCATTCGTAAGGAAAGATCCTTTGTTCATTCTCCTCCTACGATACGGAGGGTTTCTAGGAATTACTACTTTGTCCCACTATTATTTAGGTAATCTATGGACCTGGATTTGGATTGTCGGACTACCGATCCTAGGTTTAATAATGCATGCAATTTTCGTAAAATCTAAAGGATTTCAATTTCTTAAACCGGGGAAAGAATATGACGAATATCGTGGATGGAAATAACAATTATCGCAAGAGGTTAAGTTTTTTTCAAAGCAAATTCACGTTTAAAAAGTGCGAGAAATCAACGTTTCTAAATATTGATTTCTCGCGCTTTTTATAAAGAACTCCCTATAGTTGATGTTCTAACAGCCAGCTATCATGCAACCACTTTTCGGTTATCCGTCCACCTACCCATTTAATGTCTTGCTCAAATGTCATTATTTTTTCATCAGGACCGACGATGACCCACTCCTATGAATCATTCTCTTGTACATAGCATTTATCTTTCATGCCCGTAACCGTTAAAGCCCCATTATTTCTTAAAAAGTTGAAAACCGCATGAAAAATATTAACGAAGTATTTTTAAAATTGGCCAATTCGTCGTCAGAGAAAGATCCTACAATCGAATAATTTATGTATTCTTATAAACATTCTAAGAAAAATGCTATCTTATTTTTAACACAGACCCAAGTATGATTTACTTGGGTCTGTTTTCGCTTCAAACATGTCTCCTGAACACTACGGGACATTCTACCTATTCACCGACCATTTCTAAGTTCAGGATTGTATTAGAAAATCCATCTTTCACTACTTTCTTTGTCCGCCTGGCGAAATACTTAACTCAGAATTTTTCCCCGCCTTTACGAGAAAGCTACTAGCATAGGAAGGGAACCTTTGCTGTACTTCACGAGCTAGTACTAATACAGCATCTAAATCAATATTGGTCGTTATGCCCATTTCCTCAAAGCCATGGATCATATCCTCTGTCGCAATATTTCCAGTCGCTAGCGGTACATAAGGACACCCTCCAAGACCTGCAATGGAGCTGTCAAAATCTCGAATACCCGCTTCATAGCCTGCAACCGCATTGGCAAAAGCCATACCCCTTGTATTATGAAGATGTAGGGAAAAGTGAAAGTGAGGGAATTTTTCACGCAATGTTTTTACAATTTCCTTTATTACGTAAGGATTAGCCATACCTGTCGTATCGGCCAAAGAAATATCAGTAATATCTATTTCGTCATATTTCTCACACAGCATAATATGTCGTTCAATTGGTACACGCCCTTCATATGGGCAACCAAATGCAACCGAAATAGAACCTGAGACATTAATACCTGCCGCCCTACAATTTCGTGAAATTTCAGAAAAATCTTTCATTGCATCTAGTGTTCTCGCATTAGCATTGTGTAAGCTGTGAGAATCTGTTGATGATAGCATTAGCTTTACCTTGTGAACGCCTGCTTCAATAGCACGCTCTAACCCTTTCAAGTTTGGAATTAGTGCTCGGAAAATAACTTCTCTGTCACGACGTATCCTTTTTAACACTTCACTTGCATCACTAAGTTGTGGTACGGCTTTAGGATGAACGAAAGAAGTAACTTCAATTTGTTTAAAGCCACAGTCTATTAAACGATTGATGATATTTAGTTTTTCTGTTGTAGGAATGTTCTCTTTAATTATTTGAAATCCATCACGAGGACTGACTTCTGTAATCATTACTGGATCCAGCATATTTCGATCAACTCCTAAATAACTTCTTTATTTTTCAAACTTTCGATTTCCTCATCTGTTAAGCCGATAATTTGTTTTAAAATACATTCATTATGTTCACCTAAATCAGGTCCCACATTTACGATAGCTCCAGGTGTTTCAGAGAATTTTGGCACAACCCCCGGCATTTTGATTTTGCCTAAACGTGGATGATCAACCTCTACAATGTTCTCACGTGCTTGGTACTGCTCATTATTAAAAATATCTTCAATGCTTATGATTGGGCTAATAGGCACACCAAATTCATCGAGCTTCTTTTGTAGCTCATCACGGTGATATGATTTCACCCATTTCGCTACAATTCCATTTGTTAAATTAAAGTTTTCAAGACGAACTTTATTTGTATAGAAGCGCTCGTCCACTAACATATCCTCACGGTCCATGGCAGCTGCAAGGCGTTCAAATGTACGATCTGAGCTTGTTACTAGTACAACCCAGTGTCCATCCTTCGTTTGAAATGTCCCTGCTGGACTCGAGTGCCCACTTAAGCCCGGTGATCGCTCTTTAATAACTCCATTTTGGTCATAGTCAGCTACAAGGAATTCCATCATACGGAACACCGATTCATATAGACCAATATCGACCATTTGGCCTTTTCCGTCCTTTGCATCACGGTAGAATAATGCTGTACTAGTTGCAAACGCAACATACACACCAGTAATGTAGTCTACTAATGAGAAGGATGGACTAATTGGCGGACGATCTGAATAGCCATGTAAATATGTAAAGCCACTAAATGCCGTTGCGGGCGTACCAAAGCCTGCTTTATGTGCATACGGTCCTGTTTGTCCATAGCCACTTACACGCACGAGAATAATTTTTGGATTTGCTTCTTTTAATATCTCGTAGCTAAGTCCCCATTTTTCTAATGTACCTGGTCTAAAATTTTCAATGATAACATCCGACTTAGTAATCAGTTTTTTTAATATCGATTGCCCCTCCTCACCATGTAGATCAAGTGTTAATGATTTCTTATTACGAGCAAGCGCTGGCCAGCGAAGTGGTTCATCCCCTTTAAACGGACCCATACTACGTAGAGAATCCCCTCTATTAGGCATTTCAATTTTAATGACCTCTGCGCCAAAATCTGCTAATAATGTTGCCCCATATGGTGCTGCAATCATTGTCGATAAATCTAAAATTCGTACTCCCTTTAATGGCCCCATCCTCATTGAAATTCCTCCTCCTACTAATTGATAGCATCATTATTAAGGTTATTAATACGTTTCATTGTTAATTGCTCTTCTATGTTCGATAAAGGAAATAATCGCGAAATACCACACAAGACAGAACATTCAGACTATTGCAGGTAAATTTGTGTGTTAAATTCCTAAATGTTAAATGAACTGTTAAGTCACCAAGTGTATTCTGCTAGACTTGCTTTAATAATAGAAACCATTACTGCCATTTTGCGTGGACAGCAGGGTGTCCTTTACTTCATTAGTTGCTTTCATATTCAATTGCAACAAAAGCGACACCCATTAAAAATGCTGCTGTTTGGTTATTGATTTTTTTGTCAGATGCAATAGATGCAAAATCACCTACATTTAATGTTGCAAATTGTTGTACATTTTTCATGCATCCTAATAAAAATGTACCAATTGTATTTAATAAAAATATTTCCGCTATCGTATTATCTTTTAATTGAATTGAACGATTCATTATTTTCTCTGCAATGGAATGCATTATTTTTGCCTAATTTCTATTCAAAATAGCCTACGTATTTAGATATCATCCTTGCACTTTCAATACATTTTATTTTCAAAAAAGCTGCTTTTTCTTCTGATATTCGTTGTAGTGGTCCGGCAATCGTAAGACCTGCAATAATTGTGCCATTGATTCCTAGAATCGGTGCGGCAATCGCATATGTACCAACAATACGTTCTCCTTGTGTAAATGCATAGCCATCTTTACGAATTTGCTGAAGATCATTTAGAACTTTTTTTATATCAATGTCTTCTTCTAGCTGAACTTCCTTTAGAATTCGCATTTGCTCTGATTCTTCTAAAAACGCTAATAACACTTTTCCGGAGGCACCTAAGTGAGCGGGCTTTCGTTCACCAACCCGTACAAAATTTCGAACATCTAATGGCGAATCAATTTTTTCTATACATACACGACTAATTCCATCGAGTATATTTAATTCTACTGTTTCTTGCGTTTCCAACATCACCTTACGCATTTCTGGTAAAGCAATATGACGGTAATCAAGATGATTTTGATAAATACTTCCTAACCTAAAAAATTGATATCCTAGTGAATATAAATGAGTCGCATCATTTTTGATAATATAACCATCCTGCTCAAGTGTATTTAAAATACGGAAAATTGTACTTTTAGGCATTTGTAATTTTTGTTGGATTTCTTTAATCGATAATTCCGGTTTATCTAATGAAAATAAAGATAAAATTTCCATCATTTTTTCAATTGCTTTTATCAATCTATCACCTACTCATATTGGAGTGTTTTATTTTATAACACCTAAATAAGTTGCTTTTAGCATTTCATCATTTAGAAGTTCTTGCGCAGTTCCACTCATTACCACTTCACCGTTTTCAATAACATAGCCACGATTAGCAAGTTGCAATGCCTGATTTACGTTTTGTTCAACTAATAAAATCGTAACACCATTCTTTTTAATTTCTGAAATAATATCAAAAACTTGTTTTGTTAATAAAGGTGATAATCCAATAGAAGGCTCATCTAAAATCAATAACTTAGGTTCAGCCATTAAAGCGCGACCAATTGCTAGCATTTGCTGTTGTCCACCACTCATCGTACCAGCAATTTGAGTTGTTCGTTCTTCTAAAATTGGGAACAACTCATAACAATATTCCAAATTCTTTTTTAAATTGGTACGTGCTTTCCTAGTATAAGCTCCCATTTCTAAATTTTCCAGCACTGTCATATCTGAGAATAGCTTTCGATCTTCTGGAACTTGTACTAAACCAGCTTTGACAATAAATTCAGCAGATTTTTTATTAAGAATTTGATCGTCAAAATGGATGACTCCCGATTTCACTGGAATCAAACCTGAAATAGCACGTAATGTCGTTGTCTTCCCTGCTCCATTTGTTCCTAAAATACTTACAATTTCACCCTGATTGATCTCAAAACTTAAATTACGTAAAATATTCAGATTGCCATATCCCGCGTTTAAATTTTCAACTTTAAGCATCAGTAACAACCTCCCCACCTAAATATGCTTCAACAACACGTGGATCTTTCGTTACTTCTTTTGGTGCACCCTCTGCAATTTTTTCTCCAAGGTGCATAACGACTACTCGATCTGATAATGCCATAACAGCTGACATTAAATGCTCAATAAAGAAAATCGTCACTCCGCTATTACGAATATCTTTGATTAGGTCTATAAACTCATTTACTTCCGTTGGATTTAATCCAGACATCACTTCATCCAGAAACAATATCTTTGGCTTTGTTGCTAATGCGCGTGCTACCTCAACCTTCTTTTGCTCAGCGAACGTTAAATCCTTCATGCGATCATATGCTTTATGTGACATTCCCATATATTCAAGTTGCTGCATCGCAACTTCACTTGCTTCTTTGTATGTACCTACCTTATTAAAGGAACCTACAATTACATTTTCTAGTAAAGTTAAGTTACCGAATGGTTGTACAATTTGAAACGTCCGTGCAATACCACGCTCACACATATACTCCGGTTTTAAACCATGAATAGACTCACCATTTAATAATATTATTCCCTTTGTAGGTGTATGGTAGCCACAAATAGAATGGAAAAGTGTAGTTTTACCAGCGCCATTGGGACCTATTAAACCAAGGATTTCACCTTCATTTAATTGTAAACTAACTTTATTGACGGCTACTAAACCCGAGAACTTCTTCTCAACATTTTCAAGCTTTAGCAATGTCATTCACTTTCCCCTCCTTCTTTAATTTACGTAAACGTATTTTTTCTTGTAACCAACCAACTAAACCTTCTGGTAGATATAAAATAACTAATACTAAAATTAAACCGTATACCATTAAATGAACTCCAGCAAAGCCACCAAAAAAGTGAGATGTTATTTCACCAAGAGGTACGATAATTAATGCACCCATGAATGGTCCTAATATAGTTCCCATCCCGCCTAAAATGGCTGGTAAAATAATAGATATGGATACATCGTTTCCGAATGTTGTTGGTGGGTCTATGTACAATAGATATTGCGCGTAAAATGTACCGCCCACTGATGTAAGTGCACCACTAATTGCTATTGCTACCATTTTATTTTTAAAGGTATTTACCCCCAGCGATTGGGCTGCATCTTCGTTTTCACGAATGGCAATCAAATTGAAGCCTAAACGTGATTTTCCGATGAAATAAGTTAAGAGTGTTACGAAAATCGTTAAAACTAAAATCACATAGAAATACGTCATACGAGATTCAAATTGGAACATAAGCGGGTTACTCCCGATTGGTAATAATATCCCCATAGTTTTATTGAAGAAATCCATATTTTGTACGGTGATTCGTAAAATTTCAGCAAATGCAAGTGTCCCTAACGAGAAGTATGCGCCACGTAGCTTGTACCGAAATGATAGGAAGCCAATTAATAAAGCAATTAATATCGCCACAATTGCACCTATAACCATCCCAATCCAAGGCGAAATATTATACTTTATTAGTAAAATTGCCGATGCGTATGCACCTGTTCCAAAGAATATGGCATGACCGAATGAAAATTGCCCTGCATAGCCACTTAAAATATTCCATGCCTGACTCACTAAAGCATAGTACAAGATCAAAATTCCCAAATGAATGAAGTATTGGTTATCAGTAAAAAGTGGAAAAAGTGCAATAAACATAACGGCAAGCGAGTATAAAATATATGATTTTTTCATCGCACTTTACCTCCAAACAGACCATTCGGCTTCAGTAATAGAATGAGAATAAAGATTAGGTATGTCATTAGATCCTTTAAACTACCCGGTAATAATACGCCACCTAATGCCTCACTAACTCCTATTAAAATGCCACCTATTAAAGCGCCTAAGAAGTTACCTAATCCCCCTAATACCACAACTACGAAAGCTTTTAATATAAAGCTCGCTCCTACTGTCGGTGATGTGTAGAAGAATGGTGTAATTAATGTACCCGCAACCCCCGCTAATGCTGCACCAATACCAAAAGCAATATAATTTATGCGCTTAATATTAACCCCAACAAGCGATGCACCTTGACCATTAATAGACGTTGCACGAATTGCACGTCCTATAAATGTCTTTTTTAAGAAAAGGAAAAGACCAATTGCTAAAAATGCTGCGCAAATAAAGGCAATGAACTTTGTCGTATGAATATTTAAATTAAAAAGAGAAATTGTTGCAGGTAGTCCATCAACAGTTACACTTCGGAAATCAGGCTTAAATATAACTAACGCTAAGTTTTCAATAAATAATGAAATCCCGAGCGTAACTAATAACTGATTGTGGTCTGGAGCATCTGCCATACGTTGAAGTACACCACGTTGTAATCCAGCCCCAATAAAGAATAATGCAATCGCGCTTAGTGGTAATGATAAATATGGATTTAACCCCATTAAATCAAAGCACCAATATGTTACATACATTCCAACCATCATCAGAGCGCCTTGTGCAAAGTTGATGATTTTCATTACGCCAAAAATCAGTGTTAAACCAATTGCTACAAGCCCGTAAATCCCTCCCATTAAAATGCCATCAATCAATGATTGAAAAAACAAGTCTGCACTCATGCTGCATTCCCCCCTTTTGTTCAATTCATCTATAAATAAAAGGGCGAACGCTTTTCTCGAATTGTTGTTTACAAGCGTACGCCATATCGAACACTGGTTACTAATTACTTGGATATACTGGATTAACTTCTAAGTACTCTGCTGGCCCAACTACCTTTGTTGCGCCATCAATAATTTGGTTTAATACTGCTTTTGCATTTATATTTTGACCCTTGTTATCAAACTGAATTGCTTCTTGAGGTAAAATATGATCTTTTAAGTTAGTTTCAGTTAATGCTTTTCGGATTGCTTCTCGATCTGTTGATCCTGCACGTTCAATAGCATCAAGTAATACTGTTGTCGCCATAAAAGAGTACGCTGCGTTTGGTCCCATTTCACGACCATATGCTTCTTTATATTTTGCTTTTACATCCTTTGCTAGATCACTATGTGGATTAATTGTATAATTAACATCCATTATTAAATTGTTAATAGATTGATAGTCAGTGATAAATTTCGCATTACTAAATGCACCGTTAGCTACCCCTATAATTGCACGAGGTGTATAGCTAGAATTTTGAATACCCTCTATCAGCATGACGCCATCACGAAGATATGTTGTTGTCAAAACGATATCTGGCTTACTAGCAGAAATTTTATTGATTGTCGATGATAAATCAGCTGTTGAAGATGCGTGTGGTAAAACCTCTAAAATTTCTAAACCATAGTTTGCAGCGTTGTCCTTGATAACCTTTGCAATACTTGTACCGAATACACTATCTTCATGTACGATGACAGCAGTAGATAGCTTTTCTGTTGCATTTTCATTTAAATCTTTGAAGTACTTTAAAAAATCTTTGGAAAATGAACTAGCTGCCGGTTGTAAACGGAAAGTATACTTGAAGCCACGATCTGTAATTTCATCCGCTGCACCAATATCTACGATAAATGGCAAGCGTGAACGCTCTGCTTCTTGAGTGGCTGGTAACGCTACACCACTTGAGTAAGCACCCACAATGCCTATTACACCAGCACGATCAAGTTTTTGTACTTCCGAAACCCCTTTCTCTGGTGAACCTTCGTGATCTGCCTCTATTAATTCAACTGTTTTATTCCCCAATGATTGAATACCGCCTGCATCGTTTTTTACTTTAATTGCTAATTTCACTGCATCTTTCATTTCTTGCCCCTCCAGTGCTAAGCCACCGCTCAATGGATGAAGTGAACCAATTTTAATCGACTCTCCTTTACTACTATCACCTGATGTTGAAGCGTCACTGTTACAAGCTACTAAAACAATAGTTAAGAAACTTAGCATGAACACAGCTAACCACTTTTTCATATAACACTACTCCTCTCATTTTTAATAGATTTATATTGATCGATGCACAAATTTACCTCTTCCGTTTTCTTTGGTAGTCTTACCATTAACTACAATAATTTCTCCTCTACTTACTGTAAAAGCTGGCCAACCAACTAACTCCCATCCGTCATATAATGAAAAGTCACAATTTTCAGAAATATCTTTCGCCACCAATACTTTTTTCGTATGAAGATCGACAATCGCAAAATCAGCATCCACCCCAATTTCAATACGTCCCTTCGAAGGAAGATTGTATGATTCAGCTATTGATAATGACATAATATCAGCAATACGCTCTAAGGGAATATCTCGTTTAACATAACCCTCTGTTAGCATTAATGGTAATAAACCGCCTGTACTTGGGAAGCCAAATAACGTCTCCCACGTATCACCAGATTCACCTAGTTTTTTTTCTAAACTACTAGGTACATGATCAGTCCCAATAGCATTAATAAGCCCTTTTCGAATACCATCCCATAGTTTTTCACCGTCATGTAGTTTATGAATTGGCGGCCCTACTTTCGCTTTAATGCCTACTTCATGCTCATCGTGAAGTAATAAATAGTGTGGGCAAGTTTCTACCTTGACATTGCCCTTTGTTAGCCACTTTGACTGTTCCAGCACCTCAACACTATCACCTGAAGTTAAGTGCACAATATATAGATTCCCATCATAAACTTTGTTCAAATAAAGTGAACTGAGTAAAGATTCTGCTTCTGCATACCCAGGGCTTGTCTTGCTCCATGTTGATAGCCCTTCATTTTCACCACCCGCTTGAAGTTGTGTTGTTAATTTACGATTTATATCCATGTTTTCGCAATGTATAGCCAATAATAGCTTCGGTGATACTTCATTGAACTTCGCCAAAATACGACCTAAATCATAGGCTGATAAATCTATACCATCTGTAATTTTGAACTTATCGTTTAACTGACGCTCATAATTGCGGAAGAATTTAAAGGATGTAATGCCTTCCCTGTCAACTAGTTCTTCTAATTCATCTAAGTGCTGTTCTTTCAAAATACCTAAACTATATGTGAAATCAATGTACGTCCATTTTTCAACGTCTTTTTTCACGTTTGGAAACCACTCTAAATAACTTACTGGCTGACGGTCAAAGTTAACGACCGTTGTAATACCAGAAATGGCATGTTGCTTCGTATCTAAAAAATCTTCTTCTATTGAATTGTAAATTCCTAAGTGCTGATGGGCATCGATTACACCTGGTAAAATATGAAGTCCAGTTGCATCTATTACCTCTTTTGCTTCTGCAACTTCTTCGGAATCGAGAATGGCAACAATTTTTTCATCTTTCACACAGATATTTGCTTTTTTCACTCCAATACGCGGAAAGACAACCTCACCATTTTTAATAAATAGATCAAACATTTACTTCACCTCTTTCAACTCTTTTGCGACGCTTTTCATATAAGACTCGATATATGTTGATGGCATAACATCACAATATTTCATCCATAAGTCCAGTAAAGCCGCTTTATGTGAAAGTTCAATTCGATCAAATACAGCATCTTCTACAATTGTAACATTGAAGTTATACGTCACTGCATCAACCGCGGTTGCCCGAACACAGCCACTAGTAGAACCACCCACAATAATTAATGTATCAATTTTCAATTTAACTAAGTAGCTAATAATAGGTGTGCCAAAGAAAGCACTTGCATAGCTTTTATCCACCACGATATCACGATCAGTTGGCTTTAAGCACTCAACGATTTCTGATGCAGGATTACCATCTAAATATTTTGTTTGGTCTCTCTTCGCCTTTGTCGAAAATGAATCAAATTGAATAGTTTTCTTCTGTACATTACGTGTATATAACACAGGAATTCCCTGAGAATCTGCTAGCGCTTTTAATTTCTCAATTTTACGAATTCCCTTCCATGCAACGTCGCCGCCTCCACTTGGCCATTTATCTAATTGATCTTCAATCGGTACGTCGGCACCAATGTAATTGTGTTGTGCATCAATGATGATAAGAATAGGCTTTTTTCCTAATCCGCGACTTTGTCCATAGCCCCCTTTTTTAATAACAATCTTATCTATCTCTGTTAATGCAGACTCCCAAATTCTTGTCATAATATTACTCCCCCTTTTTCTTCAGCCAATGACTCCACAATATGTAGTCCAGCAATACGACCAAAACCTAACGCTGCAAGTAAACCATTGCCCGACATATAACCATACGCATGATTGCCAGAAATACCGACAGCGCTGCCTCCTATAGCATAAACATTTGGAATTATATTTGCATTTGTATCCAATACCTGTGCATGTGGATTAATGAGTAACCCTCCTTGTGTATGGAATAATGCTGGAATTACTTCAATCGCATACAATGGATTTTCAAGACTTTTGTCAAAAAATTCGCGCCCAAAAGCATCGGCCTGTCCATTTTGTTGTTGTTGATAATTCTTGAATGTAATAGATAGTCGTTCGACATCTACTTGAATTTTCTGTGCTAAAACCTCAACAGTTTCAGCTGTTTTATACGCTTCCATCTCAGTTATTTGTTTATAATCTTCAATTGATAAAAGGTTCCTATGAATGCGTTCATCATAAATAATGTATCCATATTGTTCTGGTTGCTTTAATACTTCACGCGTAAACTCTGAATAGCCTTGTGTTTCATTAGCAAATCGTTCACCTAAACTATTAATATAGAATCCACCCATCATAATCGTTCCCCAAGTTACAAGAAGACCTGTATTTTCATTGATTCCCGCATGACCTTGATAAGCAGTTAAACTCTTAGTAGCAGCACCTGCGGTAATCCCTGCTTCCATTCCTTCTCCTGTGTTCGCCTCATAGCCAAAATATGCTGCAACAGCAATTTCCGGGATATGCTGCTTCACAAGCTCTTTATTACCACCAAAGCCATTTGTTGCAATGACAACTTTTCTCCCTTTAATGTATCGCGTTCCCTCTGACGCGGAAACTTCGATCCCTATGACATGGCCTGTATCATCTTGAATTAGTTTTTGCAGAGAAGTTTGAAGGAGCAGATAAATATTGTCACGTTCAGAAACTTTTCGCTTTAGCTTCTTCATTAACTCTAATCCTGAACGGCTTGGTGGCGCATGCATGCGCAGTGCACTGTGACCAGGATATTTAAATTCCAAAACGACAGACATTTCGATTTGCAAAGAGTCATTTATCCATTCCACCATCTCCCCTGATACTGTTGCTAAAGCCCTCACCAGTGCTGGATCACTTTCATTATGGTTTTTCATCAAAATATCTGCTGTCATTTTTTCAACAGAATCATCAATACCTAATTGATGTTGAAACTTCGTATTACAAGCTGGAATCATGCTAGCACTCGCCGCGGTATTGCCAAGTAAATGCTCCGTTTTTTCAAATACTGCTACTTCTAACCCTGATTGTGCAACTGTTAGTGCAGTGATCAAACCGCCTCCACCTCCACCAGCGATAATTACATCAACTTCTGCATCCCATTCCATAGAAACTCACTCCCCATCACTCGATCTTTCTCTAAATTAAAAATTTAATGCTTAATTGCTGCATACGTCCTTCATTATAAACTCGTAATGCCACTCAGCTTTCTGAATAACTAACTTATCTAAAAATTCAGTATTTTTAACACCTGCTTGCGCTCTCTATATATTTGTTTGCTATATTAAATCCATCATACATAGTCAACCTTACGTTCCACATTGTGAAACACGTTTACTTTTTTCTTATTTCCACCATAATTCCTCCTCAAACTTTTTTCAAGCTTTTTTTATTTTTTCTACTTTACACTCTATTTCATTCAAAAAATCAGATTTTAGTATTTATCTGAATTTTTCAAAAATTTATTGACAAACATCTATTGTTGCATTTAAATTCTATTTAGGATGAACCAAAACAGGAAACGCGTTTCATATAGTGGAACGATGAATAGGAGGTACTTTTTTTTGAGACAAACAATTATTGAGAAAATTGTATCGCTTCACGCAAATAAAGTAGTCTTTGCTAGCGAACTCACAGTTGTAAATGTGGATTTTTTAATGGCATCAGATACAACTGCACCCTTAGCCATCAATGCATTCAAAAATATGGGGGGAGTTCAAATATTCGATGCTTCTAAAATGGCATTAGTAATTGATCATGCTTCACCTGCACCAAATCAGCGTATTGCTTCACTGCATGACATGATGCGTGAATTCGCCAATGAGCATAATGTTAAACTTTACGATGTAGGAGACGGAATTTGTCATCAATTGATGATTGAAAATGAACATGCCAAGCCTGGTCAATTAATTCTTGGTGCCGATTCTCATACTTGTACATATGGAGCGATCGGAGCATTTTCGACAGGGGTAGGTTCAACGGACTTAGCCGGAGCAATGTTAACAGGTCAAACTTGGATTAAAGTACCGGAAACCATTCTTATTAACATCAATGGGTCGTTACAACCTGGCGTATCAGCAAAGGATATCGTACTGTACGTTGTTGGGATCGTGGGAATACAAGGGGCGACATATGATGCCATTGAGTATGCAGGCTCCACAATGGTCGGCTTATCATTAGATAGCAGAATGACAATTGCGAGTATGTCAATTGAGATGGGAGCTAAGGCCGGTTTTATTCATACAACTGGGTTACAGCTACCCTATGCTTTTGAACATGTTTTGCCTGATGCAAATGCAACATACAAGAGTGTAATTGACATTGATGCAAGTCAAATTACAAGTCAAGTTGCTGTACCACATTCTCCTGATAATGTTAAATCAATCGATGAAATTGAAGAAATCGAAATTAACCAAGCATTTATCGGAAGCTGTACAAATGGCCGTTTAGAAGACTTACAAACGGCTGCTAATATATTAAAAGGCAAGCATATTCATCCAAGCGTACGTCTAATTATTGCCCCAGCCTCACGTAAAGTTTTTTTAGATGCTGTAAAAGATGGCACAGTAGAAATTCTTACAAATGCCGGTGCCACATTCTTGCCATCAGGATGTGGTCCATGTGTAGGCACGCATTTAGGAGTTCCGGGAAATAATGAAGTTATTGTTTCATCAACAAATCGTAATTTTCAAGGGCGGATGGGCAATCGAGAGTCAAATATTTACCTTGGCTCACCAGCATTTGTAGCAACAGCTGCATTGCATGGCAAAATTAGAAACCCACAACTGATATAAGGGGTGATCAATATGAAAATTACAGGAAAATCCCACGTTTATGGCGATAATATTGATACAGACCGTATTATTCCAGGGAAATATACAAAAACATTAAATTTACAATCACTAGCTGATCATGTACTGGAAGATTTAGATCCAGAGTTCAGTAAAAAAGTAGCAGAGGGTGATATTGTTGTTGCAGGAGAAAACTTTGGTTGTGGTTCATCACGCGAGCAAGCACCACTTGCATTAAAAACAGCTGGTGTTTCATTAATCATTGCAAAATCCTTTGCCCGTATTTTCTTTAGAAATGCCATAAACATCGGCTTACCCATCATCGAACTGAAAGATTATCAAATTCAGCCAGGTGACATCGTTGAGGCAGATCTAATTTCAGGCATTGTTACAGTAAATGGACAATCTTATACAGGGACAAAAATGCCCGAAGTAATGGTTGATATTTTGAATAATAATGGCTTAGTAAATTATTTAGCTGAGCATAAAACATATAAGTTATGACGGAGCATTTACTTGTTCTTGAAGCATTGACAAAACTCGCTGCGGACAATGTTGCAGATGGTGAAATGTCATATCATAAAACATGATGTACAGATTGCATTGTTAAAAGGCTATTCCAACTGAATATTTAACTGATTCCAACATAAATACAAAGCCCCTCTTTTGAACAAAGCTAGATTAAAGAGAGGCTTTTTAAAATCTTATTTTACCCATACTATTTTTCTATTCTTTATAACCGCTTCAAAACACATTCGTATAATATTTGTAGTCCAATTTCCAACTCTTCATATGTTCCATATGCATATGATAATCGAATATGCTGTGTATCTTGAGGATCGTAAATATAGCCGGGATTAATGAGAACTTGTCGATGCAATAGCTTGGTAAATAAGTCTTTATCAACGATTGGCTCATGAAACCTAAGCCAAATATAGAAGCCACCTTTCGGCTTATCCCAACTAGCAATTTCCGTAAATCTCTCTTGTAATATACCCTCAACAAAGTTGGCTCTCAGTAATAATTCTTTCCGCAAACTTTGAATATGCTTCTCATACTTACCAGATTGCAACCAATGCAGCACAATTTCCTGTGAGATGGCGCTTGATCCGTAATCTGTCTGCATTTTTATATCTGCTAACCGCTCAATCACTGTAGTTGGACCGATTAACCAGCCAATACGGAGTCCGGGGCTTAATGTTTTCGAAACACTCCCAATATAAAGGACTTGCCCGCTATCATCCATTGATTTAATTGGAGACGTTGCCGCTTCAAATAGCAATTCATGATAGACGCCATCCTCAATGATAGGAATACGAGATGCTTTACACGCTTCATAAAGTTCCCTTTTTTCAAGCGACGTCCATACCCCACCAGTTGGATTGTTTAACGTAGGTACAGCATAAAATACAGCCTGCCTTTTTCTTTTTTTTTGAGCTAAGGTTTGTGCAAGCTGTTCATCACGTTCGATAGACAGCATTTGCTTACCTACAGATTGGAAAGGATGGACTGAATTTAAATAAGACGTCTGTTCCTGGAATACGATAGAACCCTGCTCAAGCAGCCCAACAGCAACCAATTGCAATGCTTGAAGTGCACCAGAGACAATACAAACATTTTTGGGCTTTGCATAGATCCCCCTTTTTTTCACGTATTCGCAAATCGCTTCTCGAAGTTTATCGCTACCTTGTGGTGATGAATAGCCTAAAGCTTTCGGCTGCAAAGAGAGCTCTTTCAAAGACGCTTCAATTTCAGTAGTGGGCAATAAACTAGGTGCAAGCTCTCCAGTTCCCAATCGAATGATATCATCGCGCTGCTCGTATTCATTGATTAATTGAATGGTATGATAATTGGGCTTATGGAGACTTGTGTCTATGTACTTTTGCCAATTTGGTTGTGTTTGTGTAATTAATGAATCCCATGAATTTTGTGCTACATAAATACCTGAGCCTACCTTCGATTCCAATATTCCTGCTGCTTTTAACTCCTCTAACGCCTGCTGAACAGTACTGCGATTGACCCCGAACTGCATAGCTAGCTGTCTTTGTGTCGGTAGCTTTGTTCCTGCCACCCAATCTCCACGTTCTATATGCTCAGTAATCCACTGAATAATTTGCTGCTGTAATGTCATTTCTCCCTGTCTACTTGGTTGCCAGCTCATTCGTATCACCTCAAACATACATATCAATTATACCTCGGCATAATTGCTTTCGGAATCGGCTTTATACTTAGGCCTGCACGATGCAGGTCAGTTAGCCTAAGAACTCCTTTCCGATTTCGTAACATCCGCCGGAGGCTTTAACTTCTTTCAGCGGGTGTCCAAACAGCCGCTAAAAGAAGTTAAAATTGGATGGCTTAAAAACCACCCAATTGGTCGTTTTCTTTTAGTTATATCATATCTAAAATGTTTAGTGAAAGGAGGAATTTCATTGGAAGCATTTCTACATGGAATGATTTTAGCATTTGGACTTATTTTGCCCCTTGGCGTACAAAATGTCTTTGTCTTTTCCCAAGGTGCGACTCAGCCACATCTAGTTCGGGCCTTACCCGCCAGCATCACTGCCTCAATTTGTGATACGCTTCTAATACTACTTGCGGTATTCGGTTTATCTATAATTGTGTTGCAATTTGAGTGGTTACGTATCGCCTTGATGAGTGTTGGGATACTTTTCTTACTTTATATGGGCTATACAATTTGGCGCTCAAATCCTGCATCTACCGATAATAACGAGGCACTTCCTGTAAAAAAACAAATTTTATTCGCGGTCTCTGTCTCTCTCTTAAATCCACATGCCATTTTAGATACAATAGGTGTTATCGGGACGAGTGCTTTAAAATATAGTGGGACGGAGCAAATGTTGTTCACTGCAGCATGTGTTTTGATTTCTTGGTTATGGTTTTTCGGTCTTATCATTGCTGGAGCATCCTTGAAAAGACTTGATAGCTCTGGGAAGCTTATGAATATTTTTAATAAATGCTCAGCGATTTTTATTTGGGCAACCGCTCTCTATCTTGTTAGTGGTTTACTGTAACGTATTCACTAAAAACGCTCAGGATACTAGTTTTTATTAAAAATCAAGAGTTAAAGTAATACACTTAATAGAATAGTATCCTATATAGATTGTGCAACATTAAAATACACTTTTTTTAAGCTGAACTAATTTTGATATTAGATCAGCTTTTATTTATGTTTAAAGACCTGCTCTATTTGTAAAAAAGCGTCTCTACTTATTGTAGAAACGCCCCCCGTTAGTTGAAGAAGAAATAGTCATTCTCCCCTTTGATGAAAAGCCTCTTATGTTTAAAATTGGTTATAATTTTATTCCATTCTTTCTAGATAACCATTCTTCAAATTGGCTTAAGGATTCAATATTATCGTTTATAACTGATTGATAAATATCTATACTAAAAAATGCCTTGCGATATTTAGGATGACTATGCAATTGTTTTTTTAATTCCAATATTGATTTTCTTTTAATGTCATCAAGTTGAATTTTTATTTCTTCTACATCATTTTGTTTTTTCTTAACTTCTTCTGAACCAATAGCCCAAATATCAATTTTCCATTGGTGTCCAAATAAGTTTGTATGTACTCCCCAATATAGCCCATTTGGTAAATGTGGTGTTTTCCCAATTAACTCATTTCTAAAACTCATTTTTGTTGGTTTTAATTTAATTGAAATTTCTTTCCCTAACTCAAAAAAATTGTCATTATTACTTGTGTCTGTTTCAAGGTAAATATCTAAATCTCTCCACGTCATCAACTTTAACGAATAACTACCACTTACTTTAGGATTACCGTACTTTTTTAAGGCATCGTACAATCCTAATTTGTATAGAATTTCGTTTGCCTCGTCTAATATATCTGAGTTCAATTTTTCTAAATCTATACTCAAGCTAACACCTCCAATGAATTTCTAGTATTTGTAACGGGTTTGAAATTTTTCGTATGTCAGTTATTTGAATAAGTAAGGATTTTAATCATTTAATTAGCACCCAGAATTGCACATATCTATGTATTCTAGTAGTTGAGATAATAATCCTTCTTCAAGTAAAGCCCCCGTTAGCCATCCATGTAGCGCAAAAACCAGCACTACACCACAGAAAATGAAAGATGATTAAGTTCTTTCATGGGAGTTTAATAAGAAAAGCAAATCTAATAAAGAATAGTACATACTTATGATACGGTTCACCTTAATGTAGTTAGTTTCCATTTTCTATATAAATATCCTTACCAGCTATTCATAGCTATTTTCACCCAGACAACGTATAATAAGAGAAGCAGAAGAAGAATTCATTTTTCCTCTAGTTAAAAAAAGAGGTGCAATTACTTGAAACAGTTTGAAAAAGCATTACCTGAGCAGTATGAAACATTAAAAAAACAGGCCAATTATACGTCTAGCTGGCGAGAGCGTTTAGACGCAGTCGAAATGTTATCGGCTTATCAACATGACAAAATCATAGATTTATTAAAAAATCGTATGCAGCATGATACTGTCAACAAGGTGCAATTAGCAGCCTATGAAGCACTCGCGGCGTTTGGTGAGGACGTAGAGAAGCCATCACCTGCACGTTTTGATATTATCAAAGGCACAGACAAAATTTTCCTGCGGGTGAAAAAGAGCTTGCCGAAGGACCATACAGTGGTAGACTTTGCGGATAAACTAAAACGTATGCGTTTAGATGTCTTTGATGCGTATGAAGGCGACAAAGGTGTAGAATTTATGAACTGGTTAGAGGAACGTTGGGCAAAACTATAATCAGTAGTTTTGCGATTTATGAAGGAAAGTCATTCTCTCCGCTTGTGGAGGGAATGGCTTTTTCTTATCTTACGCTGCGGTTCATCGAAAACTAATATTAAATTGTATTACTTCTTTTCTTTGATCATCCGTCTTTATTGTTTAATGATAAAACAAACACCTTATTAAACTAACCTGCTTCGTTAGTTTAAGAGCATTTATTCACAAACTTATACTCCTTGTTTCATTTTGGAGAGTGTTAGAGAAATACAAAGTTCTAAAAACTAACTGTATTTTTTAGTTTAAGAACCTTTTTATACTTTATATAGCAAGCTATTCTCCAAGGAATTAAATAACAAGTAGCAGCATAATTAAACCATCATTTCGTATTTCATAATCTGACCATAAAATAAGAGGAATAGAAAAACCCACTCCTAAAAAAATTGCTATAGATAATTGAAGGTATGTGACGTGCACAGAAGCGTTTAGAAAAAATGAAAATCCTGGTGTTAAAAATAGAAGGGGAAGAATTATTCGCCCTCCTCTGCCTTTGGTTGGTTTGTACATAGAACGGATTCTGCGAACTAAAATGAACAATCCAAAAATAATGATAAATGCTTATTTGAACAAGCAATACATAGCGTATGCGTTGGAACTCAATATGTTAAAAAATATGCAAGTGAAGTGATTTCTAAAGAGGATGTAGCAAATAGAATTAGAAATTTTTTGAGGCAGGATGAACAACAATCAGGCGCTATTATGGGTTAATAAAAAATCCCAATTTCTCAATTTGAATACTAGGAAATCGGGATTTTATTTGATGTAACAGTTCGATCTGCTTTTAAATCGCTTTGTTGTGTGTAATATTCAATCAATTTTAATCATCGTTTATAAATTTGAGCGCTTAGCTGGCCATGAACCTTGTAGTTTACGAAGTTGTACAATTTGTCCTGTATGATAAGCGTCATGCAAAAGGATATTTAGATATTGTTGCCAAACTGGAAGAGAAGGACTAGGTTGATCCAATACTGCTTCTTGAAAGGATGCTAATGAAGATTTTAAGGCATCATGTACGTGAAGCGTTCGCTTCACTGTTTCTTGCCAAGCATCTTCATCATTAGCTTCACCTTGGATAAACGTTTCATCATTTTTTTGTGGAGCAACAAATGTGTCATCTTTATATAAGCGAGAAAGTAAGCGCTCTTTAAAGGTTAGTAAATGGTTTGCATTTTCCCAAATCGTATTAGAGGCCTTTCCTTCTGGTTGCCAACATGCTTGTGCAGCAGTGAGATTCTTTAATGCTTCTGATAACGGTGGGTACCATTCTTCTTCGTAAAAAACTTGATTGACTCCATTTTGCAAGAGTCCTTTTTTACTCATTTGGATCGCCTCCTTTTTTGTAACTCTCTAAACATTACTTACTATTAATTTATCAAATTTTTCGAAAATAGTACATAGGAGTGAAAATATACATGGTCTTTATATTTGTGTAGCCTGAACTTTAATTAACGATCTTCCACAATCGGGCGTATTTCTTTAATAAAGAGATGCGTATTTTTAATTAAAGTGCCATATTCTTGAATAATCGATTAGACTGTATAGCAACTTGCGCCGTTAGTAAAACGTATCGATCAAGAACCCCCTTGTTACCAAGCAATGGTTATTAAGTCAGGTTCAACGAATTCTATTACAAATTTAGGTGATGGGCAAAATACATACTGTTGATAGGCATCTTCTGCTGCTAAATGAATAATATTTTCAATAATCCCAGAAGTCTAGACTTACCCATTCAATTATGGGGATGCTCGCTATAAATTCAGTTTTCATTTTTTCCTTTTCTTCAACATCTAACATCCTAATACTTTCTTTAGTTGAGAACGGCACCAACATCCAATCTAATTGCATCTGTAATTCATTATTTCTTTCTCTTTTTACTTTTGCAAGAGAAACTCTAATCTTATTTTCCGATCATTCGTGTCCATTGTCCACCTTCTCTTCTTACTTTTTCCTGCAATGATAACTGACTTTTTCTGTTTTACATCCGTTTAAAGAAAAAAGAGCTGCCTTCGCAACTCAATGATCTTTAATTAATGCAATAAGAAACTAGAATTTAATCTAATTTTTTTACAAATAAAACTCTGTCTTGATTTGGTCCGTCATATTCTGTATTTATTGACAGATCATCAACACTTCTATCTCCATCTTCAATTTCAAAACCCATCTTGGTATGATAGGCAATCGAAACTTTGTTGACAGGTGACGTTACACATCGAACAATACTTCGATTATTTTGCTTTACCACATTAAAAAATTCATTGTATAAATGGTTTCCAATATTATGCTTTCTGTATTCAGGATGAACTCCAACGAAATGAATATACGCCTCATTTGCATGAGTTTGAGAAAGGAATCCTATTAGAAAACCAACAAGTTTACCATCCTTTTCTGCAATGAAACTTGTTTGTGTAAAATGGTCGAAGAATAACTTTGGTAACATATCAGACATATTCCTGCCACCCCACCACTCATTGATTAGAGGTGAAATTACATAGTAGTCTGAACCTTTAACTGAACGAATTTCCATCTTAATCCCCCTTTTTATGTAAAAATCTATTTAAACTAATATTAACATTAAAGCAAACTATATATTATTCTTTATGCAACTAACCTACTTAGCACAAGAATCTATTGCTCTAATTGAACAATTTCGCCCCGTTAGTGCACCCCGTTAACAAAATATTGGATGTATTATAGATAAGTGGACATACCTCGGTTAAATCAATAGAATTGAACATAAGAGAGGACGTGTCCGACCATGAGTCAAAAAAAGTACAA